>CALWYI010000151.1 GCA_944385715.1 uncultured Oscillospiraceae bacterium
CCGCCGTACTTCACCACAACGGTCTTCTTGTTATAGCACTGGATATAGGGCAGGGCCTCTACCAGCACCTGCGCCCGGTCGGAATGGGAAAGATCCATGTCGCGTACCTCGTCCTTCTATTGGGTTGTGCGGCCGACCGGTCAGGTCCGGTAGTCGCCGTTGATCTTGATATAGTCGTAGGTGATGTCGCAGCCCCAGCAGGTGCAGGAGCCGCCGCCCTCGCCCATGGCGATGGCGATGGTCACCTCGTCCTCGGTGAGGATCTTCTTGGCCAGGTCCTCGTCAAAGTCCAGGCCCCTCCCCTGCTCACACACTCTGATGGTTCCGGCGGCGGAGGCAAAGGCCACGTCCACCTTCTCCGGGTCGAACTGCTCTCCGGAGTAGCCCATGGCGCACAGCACCCGGCCCCAGTTGGCGTCGCAGCCGAAGATGGCCGCCTTGGTGAGGGTGGAGGAGATGACGCTCTTGGCAATGGTCTCCGCCTGGGCCTCGTCCCGGGCCCCGGTGACCGTGCAGGTGACGAGGTGCTTGGCCCCTTCGCCGTCCTTGGCCATCATCCGGGCCAGCTTCACGCAGAGGGTCTGCAGGGCCTCCAGGAAGGCGTAGTAGTCGTCGTTCTTCTCCGTGATCTCCCCGTTCCCCGCAAGGCCGTTGGCCAGCACCAGGCAGGTGTCGTTGGTGGAAGTGTCCCCGTCCACGCTGATGCGGTTGAAGCTGACCTTGGCGGTCTCCAGCAGGGCCTCGCGGATCATTTCCGGGGAAATGGCGCAGTCGGTGGTGAGGAAGCAGAGCATGGTGCCCATATTGGGATGGATCATACCGCTGCCCTTGGCGATGCCGCCCATGCGGACGGTCTTTCCGCCCACGGTGGTCTCCACCGCCGCCTCCTTCTTCACCGTGTCGGTGGTCATGATGGCGTGGGCCGCGGCGTCGCTGGCCGCCTCGCTCCGCTCCAGCAGGGGATAGAGCCTGGGCACGCCCTCCTCGATCACATTGATTTTGATGGTCTGGCCGATGACGCCGGTGGAACACACCAGCACGTCCTCCGCCTTGCAGCCGATGGCGGCGGCGGCTGCTGCGCACATCCGCTGGGCGTTCTCCTCCCCCTGGGGGGCGCAGGCGTTGGCGTTGCCGCTGTTGGCGATCACCGCCCGGGCCCTGCCGTCGGTCATGTGGGCCTTCGTCACATGGATGGGGGCCGCCTTCACCACGTTGGTGGTGAATACCGCCGCGGCGGCGCAGTTCACATCGGATACGATCAAAGTCAGGTCTTTTTTGTTGATGTTGTGGGTCTT
Organism: uncultured Oscillospiraceae bacterium; assembly: GCA_944385715.1. GTDB lineage: Bacteria > Bacillota > Clostridia > Oscillospirales > Oscillospiraceae > Pelethomonas. The sequence goes on from CALWYI010000151.1 coordinate 1,296, forward strand.
GACCCCCACGTGGATTCCGGCGGCCCGGAACCCCTGAGCGGCACACACGCCGCCGGAAATCTCTTTCATCATACTTCTCTCCTCATGTATATGCATGGGGGTCTTGGCGCTTACGCCAGCCCCGCTGTCTCCTCGAACCCCAGCATCAGATTCATGTTCTGGACAGCCGCGCCCAATTCTGCCATCCTCGCCCGGTTGCCCCTTTAGGGGCGAGGGCGATGGGGCATCCCTTCGCCCTTTGGGCGCCTCCGGCGCGAAGTCCGCCGTTTATGCCAGTCCGGCGGTCTCTTCAAAGCCCAGCATCAGATTCATGTTCTGGACAGCGGCACCGGAGGCGCCCTTGCCCAGATTGTCAAAAACGGCGGTGACGGTCACCTGCTGATCGTTGCCCGCCACGACGATGGACAGGTCGTTGTCCCCCGCCTTAGCCCCGCCGTAGATCTTGCTGCCCGCGTCGATGTACTCGTCCCTGCCGGTGGGGTCCGCCGCCACATGGACCAGCTTCTGCCCGGCATAGTAGTCGCTGAGGGCCTTCCACAGCCCGTGCAGGGTGAAAACCCCCCGCAGCTGGGACATGTGGAGAGGAACTGTTGTAGCCATACCCTTGTAATAGTCGTCCACGATGGGGGTGAAAACCGGGCGGTACTTCAGTCCGCACACGGCCTGCATCTCCGGCAGGTGCTTGTGGCCCTGGGTCAGAGCGTAGAGGGCGGGACTGGAGAGGAGCTCCCCCCTGCCCTCATCCTCGTACTGGGCGATCATCTTCTTCCCGCCGCCGGAGTAGCCGGTGAGGGAGAAGCAGCTGAGCAGCGTGTCCCGGGGCAGCACGCCCATGGACACCAGGGGGTAGACAATGCTGATGAAACCGGTGGCGTGGCAGCCGGGATTGGCCACCCGGCGGCTCTTCACAATGGCCGCCCGGTGGGCCGCCGACAGCTCCGGAAAGCCGTAGTCCCAGGCGGGGTTGGTGCGGTGGGCGGTGGAGGCGTCAATGATGCGGGTGTCGGGGTTCTCCACCATAGTCACCGCCTCCATGGCCGCCGCGTCCGGCAGACACAGGAACACCACGTCGGCGGCGTTCATCAGCTTCTGCCGCTCCACCCGGTCCTTGCGCTTCTCCTCGTCGATGAGCAGCAGGTCGATGTCCTGCCGCCCGGCCAGCCGGTCGTAGATCTGCAGACCGGTGGTTCCCTCTTTTCCGTCGATATATACCTTGGGCTTCATGCCTCATGCTCCTTGATAAAGTTTGTCAGCTCCTGGATCTGGCGGGTGGTCTCGCTGACGGCGGGACCGCCGTAGCTACTGCGCAGGCCCATGCAGTTCTCCAGGTTCAGCGCCTCATACACGTCCTCCTCAAAGAGGGAGGAGATCTCCCGCAGCTCCGGCAGAGTCAGCTCCTCCAGAGTCTTGCCCTGCTGGGAGCACCGGGCCACCAGCCTCCCGGTGACGGTGTAGGCGTCCCGGAAGGGCATGCCCTTCTTGGTGAGGTAGTCGGCGCAGTCGGTGGCGTTGATGAAGCCCCGGCCCGCCGCCCGGCGCATGTTCTCCGGCAGCACCTTCATGGTGCGGATCATGCCGGCGAATACCGGCAGACACATCTTCACCGTGTCCACCGCGTCGAACACCGCCTCCTTGTCCTCCTGCATGTCCTTGTTGTAGGCCAGGGGCAGGCCCTTCATGGCGGTGAGGAGGCCCATAAGGTCCCCGTAGACCCGGCCCGTCTTGCCCCGGACCAGCTCCGCCACGTCGGGGTTCTTCTTCTGGGGCATGATGGAGGAGCCGGTGGAGTAGCCGTCGTCCAGCTCGATGAATTTGAACTCCCAGCTGCACCAGAGGATGATCTCCTCGGAGAAGCGGCTCAGGTGCATCATGAGGATGGAGAGGGCGCTCATAAGCTCCAGGGCGTAGTCCCGGTCGCTGACGCCGTCCAGGCTGTTGCCCATGGGCCGGTCAAAGCCCAGGGCCTCGGCGGTCAGGAAGCGGTCGATGGGATAGGTGGTCCCCGCCAGGGCGCCGCAGCCCAGGGGGCACTCGTTCATCCGCTTCCCGCAGTCCTCCAGCCGGGTGACGTCCCGGCTGAGCATGGCGCCGTAGGCCAGGAGGTGCTGGGCAAAGGAGATGGGCTGGGCCCGCTGGAGGTGGGTGTAGCCGGGCATCACCGCCTGCTGGTACTGCTTCGCCTGCTCCAGGATGGCCCGCTGGAGGTCCAGGATGTCCGCCCTGATGGCGGCCATCTCGTGGCGCAGGTACAGCCGCAGGTCCACCGCCACCTGGTCGTTGCGGCTGCGGCCGGTGTGGAGCCGCTTGCCGGCGTCGCCGATCTTGGCGGTGAGGAGGGTCTCCACGTTCATGTGGATGTCCTCGTTGTCCTCCGTGAGCTCCGCCTTTCCGGACTCGATGTCCGCCAGCACCTCCCGTAGGCCCGCGGCGATGGCCGCGCCGTCCTCCGGGGAGATGATGCCCTGTTTGGCCAGCATGGCGGCGTGGGCCAGGGAGCCCATGATATCCTCCTTGTACATCCGGCCGTCAAACTGGATGGAGGAATTGAAATCGTTGACTAAGCTGTCGGTCTCCTTCTGAAACCGTCCGCCCCAAAGCTTCATGGTCCTTCTCTCCTACTCTGTTATAAAACACTGGAAGCGGCGGGAGGTTGGCTCCCGCCGCTTTTTACTTGTGGTACAGCGGTTTTTCTTCCGCCGGCCGGATTACAGCTTTCCCTCGTCCCGCAGGGCCAGGATGGTGTCGGGCAGGCCCCAGAGGTTGATGAAGCCGGTGGCGTCGGCCTGGTTGTAGTCGCTCTCCTGGAAGGTGACGATGTTCTCGGAGTACAGGGTCTCGGGAGAGGTGACACCGGCGGTGATGATATTGCCCTTGTAGAGCTTGAGCTTCACCTGGCCGGTGACGTGCTTCTGGGTCTCCACGGCGAAGGCGGTGAGGGCCTCCCGCAGGGGGGTGAACCACTTGCCGTTGTACACCAGATCGGCAAAGTCCACAGCCAGCTTGCTCTTCATGTGCTTGGTGTCCTTGTCGATGGTGATCATCTCCAGCACCTCGTGGGCCCG
>CALWYI010000152.1 GCA_944385715.1 uncultured Oscillospiraceae bacterium
ACCGACGCCGAGGCCGTGGACCTGGTAAAGGAGGTCTTTGCCGCCGGGGCCGCCTGGGAGGGCCCCATGCCCGGCAAAAGCGCCGTTGAGTGCGGAAACTATATCAACCTGGACACTGCCCTGGCCCGTGCTCAGTGCGCCTACTATAGTGACGTGATTCGGGGCTGGATGGCAGAGAAACTCAGCTATTGAGGAGGCAACGGCCATGACCCACGAGGAAAAGGCGGTAGAGAACTTCCTGGCGGGATATAACTGCGCCCAGTCGGTATTTCTGGCCTTCGCGGAGGATCTGGGGCTGGAGGCGGACTTTGCTCTGCGGCTGGCCTCCTCCTTTGGCGGCGGTATGGGCCGTTTGCGGGAGGTATGCGGCGGCGTCAGCGGTATCCTCATGGCGGCAGGGCTCCTCTATGGCTACACTTCCCCTGCTGATGATGAGGCTAAGGCCGCCCACTACGCCCTGGTCCAGGAACTGGCGAGGGAATTTCGCCGGGAGAACGGCTCCCTCATCTGCCGGGAGCTGCTGGGCCGGGAGGGACCGGAAGCTCCGGTACCGGAGAAGCGCACCGCCGCCTACTACGCCCAACGGCCCTGCGCCCGGTTCGTGGGCTCCGCCGCCGCCATTCTGGAGCGGTATATGGCGACCCACCCGCCCCTCCCCCGGCGGGAGGCAGGCCTTGCCGCCTCCCGGGAGAACACGCACTGAGCCCCCGGCGCACACTTTCGGTCCGTTCTGAGAAAAATATCATTTTTTTGCAAAAATCTGTTGACTTTTCCGGGAGCAATTGCTATACTAGGTGAGCCGCTTTGAATGGGCATAAGTGCGTCCTGAGGACGACGCCCCCGACAGCGAGCCCGTAATAAAGGAGTTGAAACGTAAATGCACGCAATCATCGTAACTGGCGGTAAGCAGTACAAGGTGGCCGAGGGCGAGACCCTGTTCATCGAGAAGCTGCCCGTGGAGGCTGGTGACAAGGTGGTCTTCGACAAGGTCCTGGCGATCCTGGACGGCGACAGCGCCACCATCGGCACCCCCGTGGTGTCCGGCGCCACCGTGGAGGCCAACACCGTGAAGAACGGCAAGGGCAAGAAGATCCGCATCTTCAAGTACAATCCCAAGAAGGGCTACCGCAAGCGGCAGGGCCATCGTCAGCCCTACACCAAGGTTGAGATCACCAAGATCAACGCCTGATCATGACCACCGTTACCTTTCATATGGAGGGCAGCCGGATCACCGGCTTTGACGTCAGCGGCCACAGCGGCTACGCCCCGGAGGGCGAGGACATTGTCTGCGCCGCCATTACCAGTACCGTCCGTCTCATTGAGTGTGCCCTCAACGACGTGATGGGCCTGTGCGCCGCCGTAAAGGTCAACGAAAAGACCGCCTCCATCTCCCTGCGGCTGCCCGGTTCCCTGGGCCCCACCGCCGAGAGCACCTGTCAGACCCTTCTGACGGGCATGATGGTCTATCTTAGTGAGCTGCACAACGAGTACCCCGACAATATTGAAGTCATGGAGGCTGAGTAAGCCCCCTGTTCCCCCGCAAGCATCTTACAGAAAGGATGGCAGAGCAAGATGATGAACATTGGTCTTCAGTTCTTCGCCCACAAAAAGGGCGTTGGTTCCACCAAGAACGGCCGTGACAGCGAGTCCAAGCGCCTTGGCCCCAAGCGCGCCGATGGTCAGCACGTCCTGGCGGGTAATATCCTGGTCCGTCAGCGCGGCACCCACATCCATCCCGGTGTCAACGTTGGCAAGGGCAGCGACGATACTCTGTTCGCCAAGGTGAACGGCGTCGTCCGCTTTGAGCGTCTTGGCCGTGACCGCAAACAGGTCTCCGTCTACGAGGCTCAGTAATCGCTACACCTACAGGAGATCCCAAGCCGCCCGGCCTGGGATCTCTTTTTTACTGTATCAGAGGGATACTTGCATTTTTTCTCTCTGTTGGATACAATATATCCCATAACAATCAACTGGAATCAGGAGGTGCCCTATGGCCACATCCTTTGTGGACAAGGCCCGCATCACCGTGAAGGCCGGCAACGGCGGCAACGGCTGCGTGTCCTTCCACCGTGAAAAATATATTGCCGCCGGCGGCCCCGACGGCGGCGACGGCGGCAGCGGCGGCCACATCATCCTCCAGGTGGACGATAACCTCTCCACCCTGATGGATTTCCGCTACAAGCGCAAGTACGTGGCGGAGAACGGCGTGGACGGCGCCGGCCAGCGCAAGAGCGGCAGGGACGGCAAGTCCCTGACCATCCGGGTCCCCCGGGGCACCCTGGTCCGGGACGCGGAGACCAACGAGATCATCAAGGACATGTCCGACAGCGAGCCCTACATCCTCTGCCGGGGCGGCAAGGGGGGCTGGGGCAACACCCACTTCGCTACCCCCACCCGGCAGGCCCCCCGCTTCGCCAAGAGCGGCCTGCCCGGCGAGAGCCACGACGTGGTGCTGGAGCTGAAGCTGCTGGCGGACGTGGGTCTGGTGGGCTTCCCCAACGTGGGCAAATCCACCCTTCTGAGCGTGGTCAGCAAGGCCCGGCCCAAGATCGCCAACTACCACTTCACCACCCTCTTCCCCAACCTGGGGGTGGTCTACGTGGACGAGGGCGTATCCTTCGTCATGGCCGACATCCCCGGCATCATCGAGGGGGCCAGCGAGGGGGCGGGCCTGGGCCACGACTTCCTGCGGCACATCGACCGCTGCCGCCTGCTGGTCCACGTGGTGGACGTGTCCGGCAGCGAGGGCCGGGACCCGGTGGCGGACTTCGACGCCATCAACCTGGAGCTGACCCAGTACAACGAGAGCCTGGCCTCCCGGCCCCAGATCGTGGTGGCCAACAAGGCGGACATCATGACCGACGAGAGCCTCTTGGAGGCCCTGAAGGCCCACGTGGAGGCCCTGGGTTACCCCCTCTACACCATCTCCGCCGCCGCCCAGCAGGGCGTGCGGGAGCTGGTGTACGCCATCGCCAACCGGCTTCGGGAGCTGCCGCCGGTGGCGGTGTATGAGCCGGAGTACGTCAAGCGGCCGCCCCAGGTGGACACCTCCTCCCCCCTGGAGATCACCGTGGAGGATGGGGTGTACCTGGTGGAGGGCCCCTGGCTCCAGCGGCTCATCTCCAACACCAACTTCGGCGACTACGAGAGCCGGCTGTGGTTCGACAAGATGCTCCGGGAGTCCGGCCTCTTCGACCGGCTGGAGGCCATGGGCATCCAGGACGGCGATCTGGTGTCCATGTACGACCTGGAGTTTGAATATCAGCGGTGAGTCCTTTCCGAGGTGGGCCAAAAGGCCCGCCTCGGATTTTTTGAACCCTTCCACATCCGGCTTTCTGGACATATTCCCCTCCCCCGGCGCATAGGCTGTAGCGTCAGCCGGGGCTGTCCCCGGACTACCAATGAGGGGAACGTACATATGGAAGAGGCACGCAACATCGTACAGCTGCGGGGGGAGGCCCTCCAGGAGCCCACCCTGTCCCACGAAAACCACGGACAGCGGTTCTACCGCTTTCTGCTCTCCGTGCGCCGCCTGTCGGGGCAGGCGGACCTCCTGCCGGTCATCGCCACGGAGGAGCAGCTCCAATACCTTCTCCCCCTGGCGGGGCGGCGGCTGGTCATCGAGGGGCAGCTGCGCTCCTTCAACAACAAGAGCGGCCAGGGCAGCCGCCTGGTGATCTCCGTCCTGGCCCGGACCCTGTACCTCACCCAGGAGGAGGACCGCAACGACGTGATCCTCCGGGGGGTGCTCTGCAAGCCGCCGGTGGTCCGCCGCACCCCCCTGGGTCGGTGCATCTCCGACATGATGCTGGCGGTGAACCGGCGCTACGGCCGGGCGGACTACCTGCCCTGCATCGCCTGGGGCCAGGTGGCCATGGTCACCGGCCGCATGGCGGTGGGGGACACCCTGGCCCTGGAGGGCCGGGTCCAGAGCCGGATCTACACCAAGGTCCTGGAGGGCTGCGTCCAGGAGCGCACCGCCTACGAGGTCAGCGTCATGCATCTGCTGGAACCGGAGGAGCCGTGACAGCCGTCACGGCTCCTTTTTCGCACGTTTTCCCCGGTTTGCACAATTCTTCTTGTTGAAAATACCGCTGTGCCATAGTATAATTTAAGTGTTGTGCGCAAAGGAGGCGGCTATGGCAGGGCTTACACTGACGGTGACGAAGCAGCAGGCCGGGCGGTCTGTCCTCTCCCTCCTGCGCAGGGAGCTGGGGCTCTCCACCGGCTGCGTCAACCGCCTCAAGCGGACGGAGACGGGCCTCACCTGTAACGGCGTCCGGGTGTTCACCAACGCCGTGCTCCGGGCCGGGGACACACTCTCCATGGACCTCAGCGCCGGCGAGGCTCCCACC
>CALWYI010000153.1 GCA_944385715.1 uncultured Oscillospiraceae bacterium
GAGATGGTTTTGACCTGTCTGAAATGCCCGTGGATACAGTGTTTTCAAGGGATAATCAGATTTTGGCTTGATTTTTCGGAAAAAAAACTAAACCATATTCTCGAAAAATAAACAAATATAAATATAAATATATTATTATATGATTTTATTTATACTACTAGGTAAGGAGGGGCATGCCCGTGTTTCACAATATGGAATACATCTACAGTGTCTACAAGGAGCGCAGCTTCAGCAAGGCGGCGGAAAAACTGCACATCTCCCAGCCGTCCCTGAGCGCCACCATCAAAAAAATCGAGGAGCAGGCGGGCGCGCCCATCTTCGAGCGGAAGACCCGGCCGGTGTCCCTCACCCCCTTCGGCGTGGCCTTCATCCAGGGGATCGAGCAGGTCTACGCCATCGAGGAGCATCTGCACAACATGGTCTACGAGCTCCACACCCTCCAGAGCGGCTTTGTCTCCATCGGCGGCAGCAACCTCAGCGTCCCCTATGTGATCCCTAAGAAGCTGGCGGCCTTCAAGCTGCGCTACCCCAACGTCCAGCTGCGGATCGTGGAGGACACCACGGTGCAGACCAAGGTCATGCTGGACAACGGGGATCTGGACCTCATCATCACCAACCGCCCGCTGGACCCGGAGGAATATGAGCGGCTGATCTGCTACCGGGAGCAGCTGGTGCTGGCGGTGCCGGCGGCCTTCCCCATCAACGAGGTCCACCAGGCCCAGCAGCTCGCGCCCCGGGAGCTGGGCGAAGGGATCGCCCTCGTGCCGCCGGAGCGCTGCGTCCTTTTGGACGATTTCGCCCATATCCCCTACATTGTTCTCCACGAAGGCAACTATCTCCGGCTGTGCACCAACGTCATGTTTCAGGAGCGGCGCATCCAGCCCAACATCCTCCTGGAGGTGGAGAAGTCCTCGGTGGCCTACAATTTCGCCCACTTCGGCCTGGGCGCCACCATCATCAGCAATATGCTGGTGGCCTGCTATCCCCCCGGCGACGGGCTGGTGTACTACAAGATCCGCAGCGACCACGCCGCCCGGGACGCCTTCCTCTGCTACCGCCGGGGCCGCTATGTGACCACCGCCATGCGGAAGATCATCGAACTGCTGACGGAGACGGCGGACAGCGCCCCCTGAGCAAATCCAGGCGCCGCCCGCGGCAAAAAGGGACCGCCCCGGGAAAATCCCGGGGCGGTCCCGCCCTGTTCTCTCACCTGTTCTCCAGGCACCACTCCAGCAACGCCTGGCACCCCTCCCACACGTCGTCAAAGGTGGCGTCAAAGTTTCCCGTATACCACGGGTCCGCGATATCCCCGCCCCGGCTGGTATAGTCCAGCAGCCTGCGGATCTTCCCCGCCGGGTCGCCGCCGGTGATCCGCCGCATGGAGCGGAGATTGGATTCCTCCATGCCGATGAGCAGATCGAAGCGGTCGTAGTCCGCCGCCGTCATCTTCCGGGCCCGGTGGCCGCCGCATGGGATCCCCGCCTGCTGGAGGCGGCGGCGGGTGCCGTGGTGGACGGGATTTCCCGTCTCCTCGGCGGAGGTGCCCGCCGAATCGATAAAGAATTGCTCCGCCACCCCCCGCTGCTCCACCAGATACTTCATCACATACTCCGCCATGGTGGACCGGCAGATATTGCCCAGGCACACAAACAGTATTCTGATCATCGACTCTAAACTCCTTGAAATTCCTGAATTTCCGGTGGTTCGGGTATTCTGGAGGGCTCCGCAGCGGCCTGCAAGCCCGGCCTTTCGCCCCACATTTGGCACATTTTTTCATAGCAAAACGACTGGCAAACCGATGTGAACCGCCTCGGATTATGCAGCCTCACAAACGGTCCCGGGCAGGAAATGCTGCTTGCTAACGCGGAAACGTCGAGCAAGCGGGGCCTCTCCCCTTTTCGCCGGATGCGCCCTGCCGGGACAGCATCCTTTTCCGGTCCGTCCAGCGCTGTTCTGCTACATACATATCCTTCCGCCCGCAGGGCTGCGCCGCTTCCCGGTGCATGGTCCCCCCTGCCCGTATCGCCTTGATCTCAGGCGGCACTACCTGTACATGCGCGTATTTACGTCTCTCCATAACAAGCCCCTCTGACGCAGTCTGTCTCCCTGCATCAGAGGGGCTTTTGTCTCTGTCCGCTTTTCCGGTCAGATTCGGCGGCCGCGGAAATCCCCTTGCCGCCGCGGCCGCTTCTTTCAGAAGATCAACTGCACGTTGTTGGCAGCAAACCACTCCAGCCATTCCGCCGGCGGCTTCCGATCGGTGATCACAACGTCAATCTGATCTATCCCGAAAAGCCTGGTAAATGCGACCTTCCCGAACTTCGTGTGGTCCACCAGCAAATAGACCTTCTGGGCCCGCTCCACCGCAGGTACGTGCTGCCAGTCCCTTTTCTCCAGTTTCTCCAGGTCCCGTCGGATGGTCTCCTCCGTCCCCTCGAACTGCTGGCTTAATTCTGAAACAACAACCCGCTTTTCAGTTTTCACCATGGTCCGAATACTGTCGAGTCTGACCTTCTGCGCCATTTTTATTCCCGTTCTTCTCACGTACGGACTTTATTATTATACTGAAAAGTTCCGCATATTTCAATAATCAATCGGGACACGTCGAAGCCGTTGGTCCGCGCGCTGAAGATGATGGAAGTTTCCACGCTGGCAAACACGCTGTGCTCACCCAGTTCCGGCGCGGCCAGTATCTCGATGCTGCCGGCCTTCCGGAACGAGCACCCCGTGGATACGATCGGCGCCGGAGACAATTTTGCGGCAGGCTTCCTCTCTTCGCTTCTGGACGGCGGGTCGTTTGTTCAGGCCGCTCGGTTCGCCAATGCCACCGCCGCCATATCCGTGGGCGCGCCGGGAGCGACCAACGGCGTACAGAGCAAGTCCCAGGTGGAGGCATTTTTGCAAAGCCAAACATGAACGCTTCTGTCTGGATGCGCCACCAGGCTGCGCCAAGCAGGCTGTGTACGATTCTTTCCCGATCCCCTTTTTTGCTCCTCACATTCACATTTAAAAGAGGCAGTTCCGCCGACTGACGCGGAACTGCCTCTTTGCACTGCTCTATTCGATTTTCCCTCGCTTCGGGCCACAGGCTTCTCCCGCCGACGGGCCCCGGCAAGCTTCCTGTCGCCGCATGATCCGAAGCGACCACACCCCCGGTTCCACCCCGGCCTGAGAGCTGCGCATAGGCAATGCGCTTTCGCCCGGCAAGGGATTCCTGTGCGGCTTTGGTGATTGCCGGCGATCTCCTTGGCATCCCAGAACAATATGCCCAGCGCCAGCACTATGGACAACGCCAGAGACAGGGCCCTTCGCTTCCTATGCGGCACTTCTTCCTTTTGTGGGCCGTGCCCTCAGCGTCGAAGCAAAAACAGGAGGAGCAGCTGTTCTTCGGCGTTGTTGACTTCTTCCATAGTATGATCACTCCTCGCTTTCCTTTTGAAGTTCCCCGCAGACCTTTCCCAGGAGATATTTCAGCTGGGCAAGCTCCTGCTGGGACAGGCCTCCCGCGGCCCGGCTGTCCGCCTGTGCAAAGACGGCCCGCATGTCCTCGGCCGCCCGTCTGCCGCTGTCGGTCAGATACACGTACAGGGAGCGGCGATTTCCCTCCCGCTGTCTCCGCTCCACCAGGCCACCGCTCTCCATCCTGGTCAGAATGCTGCCCACCGTGGCCTGCTCGATCTCGCAGTAGGCGGCTATGGTCTTCTGGTCGCTGCCCTCATATTGGAGCAGATAGTCCAGCACCTTGGGCTGCCCGGAGGAGAGGCCGATCTTCACCGCCTCCGCCGTGATCCGCCGCTGCAGCATGGTGTGGGCCTTCATGAGCAGATAGTGTAAGCTCTCCATGTCCCTCCTCCTAGTACAGACTGCATATGGTCTCGACGCACCGGTCCGTCCCCAGGGCGCCGCTGTCCAGCGCCACGTGGTAGTTGCGCACATCTCCCCACTTCATATCCGTGTAGATCTGGTAGTAGGCCGCCCGGCGCTTGTCCTTGTCCCGCAGGCGCTTCTCCGGGGAATCCGCCCGCTCGCCGTAGAGCCGCACGATCCGCTCCGCCCGCTTCTCCATGTCCGCATGGATGAACACCCGGAGCAGCTCCGCCCGGTCCCGCAAAACATAGTCCGCGCAGCGCCCCACAATTACGCAGGGCCCCTCCTCCGCCAGCTGCTGGATGATATTGCTCTGGAGGACATACAGCCCGTCCTGGGCGGAGTGGCCGTTCATATCCCTGCCGGCAAAGAGATCGGAAGAGCGTCGTGTAGGGAAAGAGTGTAGA
>CALWYI010000154.1 GCA_944385715.1 uncultured Oscillospiraceae bacterium
GACGAGCCCACCTCCGCCCTGGACCCCACCATGGTGGACGAGGTGCTGGCGGTCATCCGCCGGCTGGTGAACCGGGGTCTGACCTGCATCATTGTCACCCACGAGATGAACTTCGCCAAGGCGGTGAGCTCCCGGGTGATCTACATGGACGAGAAGGGGATCTACGAGATGGGTCCTCCCGCCCAGATCTTTGACGCCCCCAAGCGGGAGAAGACCAAGGCCTTCATCAACCGCCTGAAGACCTTCCAGCAGACCATCACCGAGCGGAACTTCGACATCTACGGCCTCAACAGCGCTGTGGTGGAGTTCTGCAAGCGGCAGTTCGCCTCGGAAAAGCAGATCTACCGGGTACAGCTGGTGCTGGAGGAGCTGCTGGTCAACGTGATGATCCCCCAGATGAAGGGGGAGAACATCGCCATCGACGTGACGGTGGAGTACAACATGAAAGACAGCGTGCTGTCGATCCACGCCGCCACGGACCAGGACTTCTCCCTGGAGGAGCGGGGCGAGGACGACCTCTCCCAGATGATGCTCAAGGCGGTCTGCACCGACATCGTCCGGGAGGAAAACGGCGTGCGGCTCTTCCTGTAGAGCCGGCGGCCGGCCATTCTGCAACCTGGAGAAAACACAGCAGGCAGAGGGGCTTGTCCCCCCCTGCCTGTTTTGTTCCTTCATGAACTTCCGGTTGAAAAAAGCAGGGCGCACGGGTATAATAGGGAAAAATTGCGTGATGTACTTTACATTTTTGTAAGGTTCGGGCAGAGGCCCCTTTAATATGGTAAAATCAACCTCAGACAGCAGAGCGGAAGGAGGCGCGGCAGAATGCGGACGGAAAAGGGCAAGCAGTCCCGGCCCGGCTGGCTGCTGCCCGTGGCAGCCGTGCTGCTGATCGTGCTGACCGTGCAGCTGCTCTACGGCCGCGGGCAGGGGTCCATCCGGGGGCTCAAGCCCGTGGACGGCGTGCTGGACATCACCGGGGAGGACCTGTCCCGGGAGGTGGTCAACATCGTCAACAGCTGGGACCACTACCCAGGCGCGCTCTATACCTCCGCGGATTTCGCCGCCGGCGGGGCCGCCTTGCCCCAGGCGGCCGAGGAGCGGGACGAGACCCGATACGGCACCTACCGCCTGGTCATCCTGGCCCGCCCTGAGCAGTATTACGCCCTCTGCTCCTACTCCATCGACTACTGCACCCGGGTCTTTGTCAACGGCGTGGAGGTCGCCAGCTTCGGAACCGTGGCGGACAATGCCGGGGAAAGCGTGCCCCGGATCGGCTACATGACCATTCCCCTCTACTCCGGGGAGAGCGGGCAGATCGAGATCATCTGCCAGTACGCCAATTTTGTCCACCGGGACGGCGGCTTCATCCAGCCCACCTACCTCTCCACGCCCCAGAACATCGAGGAGTTCAAGGCGGGCAACGACCTGGTCTCCCTGAGTCTCAGCGGCGGGCTGCTGGTGCTGTTTCTGTATTTTCTGCTGTGCGCGGCGGTACAGCGGCGGCGGGACTTCCTGCTCCTTGCCGTGTGCTGCCTGATGATGGCCCTGCGGGATCAGAACTTCCTGGTCATCCACGTCATGCCGCCCTACGCCTCCTGGTATCTCACCTACCGGATTTTCATAACCGTGACCGCTCTGCTGCCGGGGATGGTGCTCCTGCTGCTGGGCAGTATGTACCCCGGCGCCATGAAAAAGCTGCCGCTCCTTCTGCACGGGGCGGCTATGGGGGCCGCCGCGGTTCTCACCGCCGTTCTGCCTACAGTCTGGCTGGTGACGGTGTGCGGGGCGGCCTGGTGCTGCGCGGGCCTCTATCTGATCTGCCTCTGCTGGGGCGTGGTGCAGTACTACCTGCGGCGGAAAGCCTTCCGGGTTGTGGACATCCTGACGGTGGGGGGAGCCGCGGTACTCATCGCCTCCATCCTGCTGGAGGCGATCTACGTCAACGAGAGCTCCGTCGTCAGCCGGTACGGCGTCATGCCCTGCGGCATGCTGATCTTTGTGCTGCTGATCGCGGTGTCCATCAGCCTCCAGACCCAGGCCCAGGCCGCGGCCCTGGCGGAGAGCCGCAGCCGAGGCGAGCTGCTGGAGCGGATGAACGCCATGAACCTGGACTTCCTCCACCAGATCGCCCACGAGCTGAAAACGCCCCTCACCGTCATCTCTGGATACGCCCAGCTCACCGGTCTGCAGATCGCCGCCAACCACATCAGCAGCGAGACGCCGGAGAATCTGAAAACCATTCAGCAGGAGGCCCTGCGGCTCTCCGACATGGTGACCAAGCTCATGGACTACTCCCACGGCAGGGAGAGCGAGGCCCGGTTCGGTACCGTGGAGGTGGGCCCCCTTCTGGAGAGCGTCCGGGCCATCTGCACCCCCATGTGCCTGAAAAACGGCAATCGGGTGACCATTCAGGGCGGAGATTGTGCCGGCGTATTCGGCAACCGGGAGATGCTGCTGCAGATTTTTATCAACCTGGCGGTCAACGCCAACCGCCACACAAAAAACGGCGTGATCACCATCAGCGCCTCGGACAGAGAAGACCGGGAGTATGTGGTATTCCGGGTGAGAGATACCGGAGGCGGTATTGACGAGGAACTGCTGCCCCACGTGTTTGACAAAGGGTGCAGCGGAGACGGAGGAAGCGGCCTGGGTCTGGCCATCTGCCGGGAGGCGGTGGAGGCCCACGGCGGGATACTGGAGGTGGAGCGCACCGGTCCCGAGGGGACGGTCTTCGCCTTCACGGTATTGAGAAGGGAGCTGGAGCCATGAGCACGATCCTCCTGGTGGAGGACAACCCCCATATCATGAAAATCAACGCTGAGGCTTTGACCATGTACGGCTATGAGGTCCTCCGGGCCGCCACCGCCGCGGAGTGCCGGGACGCCATGCGGTGGCATCCGGTGGATCTGGTGGTGCTGGACATCATGCTGCCCGACGGCAACGGCGTGGAGCTGTGCCGGGAGCTGAAGGAGAGCTACCATGTCCCCATTCTGTTCCTCAGCGCCCTGGGGGAGAGCCGGGACGTGGTGGAGGGCCTGCGGGCGGGAGGCGACGACTACCTGGCCAAGCCCTACGACCTGGAGGTGCTGGCCGCCCGGATCGACGCCCGGCTCCGGCAGGAGCGGGCCAAGAGCCGCTATGTCAGCTACGGGAACCTGCGGCTGGACACCCTATCCTGCTGCGGGTACCTGGGAGACACGGACCTGCTGCTGACCCAGAAGGAGTTCGCGGTGCTGCTCCTGCTGGTCCACAACGCGGAGGAGTCCGTGTCCAAGCAGAAGGTCCTCCGGGAGGTGTGGAACACCGAAACGGAGGACGACAACCGCGCCCTGTGGACCCTGATCTCCCGGCTGCGCCGGAAGCTCAACAGCGAGCGCTCCCGCATCGAAATATCCTCCAAGCGGGGGGATGGCTATACCCTGGAGCAAATCTGAACGCACTGCGGCGAACTTTACAATTTTGTAAGGTTCGCCGTTTGCGCTGTTTTGATGATATACTATTCTTGTTATCTTATGCACCGCGCCGTAACGAACATTTTCCCAGAGGGGCGCGGTAAGCAAACTGTTCAGAGGAGGATACGAGAGCATGAAGAGACGGTTTCTATCGGTGCTGCTGAGCCTGTGCCTGGTGCTGGGCCTGCTGCCCACGGCAGCCTTCGCCCAGGGAAAGCGCTATGTGGCCCTGGGTGACAGCATCACCGCCGGCTATAGGCTGGCCGATGACGAAAAGGCTTTTCCGGAGATTATCGCGGAAGATAACGGCTATGTGCTAACGAATCTGGCAAACAGCGGCGACACCTCCAGTGATCTGCTGGAGGTCGTACAGGACCCGGCAAACGCCGGGGACCTGGCAAGCGCCGACCTTATCACCATCACCATCGGCGGCAACGACCTGATGGGCGCGCTGTATGAGTATCTGGCGGATGCGTATAATACCGAAAATCAGGCAGCGCTCACCGGCGACGACGTGCGCAACGCGTTGACGGGTGAGGCAGATGCTTCCATCACAATGCTTCAATTGCTGCTTGTTGCCATGAACGTGATCGGCGATTTTCCAAATTCTCAAGTGGCGCAGGAAGCAATTGAAGGCCTTACGGAAAATTTTTCTATTATCATCTCCACAATTAAGAGTCTGAATCAAAATGCGGCCATCATCGTGGCCAATCAGTATAACCCGTATAAGTATGCTGCCAAAGAAGCGGTAGACCTATTTGCAGCATATGCGCAGTCAATTGCCGACGCCTTCGACGCGGG
>CALWYI010000155.1 GCA_944385715.1 uncultured Oscillospiraceae bacterium
CCGGTGACGGTGGTGGACACCGACCACCTCTTCGACTGCGACGTGTTCCTCTTCTGCGCCTCCCGGTTTGTGCCGGATACGGACGTGAAAACCGGAGACGTGCGGATGGCCCAGTACGAGAAGAACCGGGAGCTGGCGGCCCTCTATGGCAAAATGGCCCGGGAGAGGCAGTTCCGGGGCCTCTTCTGTGTGGTCAGCGACCCGGTGGATCCCCTGTGCCGTGCGGTGCTGCTGGAGAGCAACCGGAACGAGGCCGGGGAAATGGACTGCCGGGGCCTCTTCCCCCACCAGGTGAAGGGCTTCGGCCTGGGGGTGATGAACGCCCGGGCGGCCTACTACGCCCGGCGAGATCCCCGCTTTGCCGACTTTCTCGCCGACGGCCGGGCCTTCGGCCCCCACGGGGAGGACCTGGTGGTGGCAAACTCCCTTGCCCGGTACGACGACGCGTTGTCCCGGGAGCTGACGGACCTCACCACCCACGCAAACCTGGAGATGCGCGAGCTGGGCTACAAGCCCTACGTGGCCCCGGCCCTCAGCTCCGGGGCACTGAGCCTGCTGCTCCTGCTGCGGGGGGCGTGGCACTGCTCCTCGGTGTATCTGGGGGGCGTGTTCATGGGCTGCCGGAACCGGCTGGGCCGAAACGGCCCGGAGATCGAGCGGCTGGCCCTGCCGGAAGCCCTGCTGCGGCGGCTCCGGGAGACGGAGGAGAAGCTCCGCGCCATCCCCTGATGACCTACACAATCCACTGACCAAAGGAGGCGGTGCGCCGTGTCGCTGACGGTGATCCTGCCGAAAAATGAAGAAAGTCCCGCTCTCAAAGCCCTGCTGGAGGAGCTGCTGCCCCCCGGCTGCGCCTGGCGGGACCCCGATCAGGGGCTGGAGGGCCTCCGGGGGAAGAAGCTCCTCATCGCCGTGGCCCTGGACCAGGGGGGCTGCAACCTCGCCTGCTACAAGATGCTCTCTGTCCTCCGACAGAGTGACGGACTCCTCTCCGGCTGCACCGCCGCCCTGGTGGTGACGGCCCTGGGGGAGATGTACACCAAGGACGTGGCCCGGGATGTGGTGCTGGCGGCCAATCTGGCGGGCTGCGCCTTTCTGGGCCGGCCCCTGGTGGAGGCCACCGGGTCCCTCCGGAACTTCCAGGTCCAGGCCCAGATCCACGGCACCGACGAGGAGACCGCCTTCCGCATGGCGGTGACGGAGCTCACCGGGCGGCTCATCCGGTGGGAGGGACCGCCGCCGGTCCGTAAGATACTGGCCCTCCACGCCTCGGTCCGCTCCACCAGCAACACCCTGGCATTGTGGGAGCTGGTGAAGGCGGGGCTGCCGGAAAACGTGGCGGTGGAGGAGGTGGGCCTCCGCAACGGCACCGTCACCGACTGCATCGGGTGCAGCTACACCGCCTGCCTCCACTTCGGGGAGAAGGGGGGCTGCTTCTACGGCGGGCCCATGGTGGAGGAGGTGTTCCCCGCCGTCCGGGACTGCGACGCCCTGGTGATGCTCTGTGCCAACTACAACGACGCCCTCTCCGCCAACCTCACCGCCTTCATCAACCGTCTCACCGCCCTCTTCCGGCAGAAGCGGTTCTACGAGAAGCGGCTCTACGGCCTCATCGTCTCCGGCTACTCCGGCGGCGATATCATCGCCCGGCAGCTGATCTCCGGGCTGAACATGAACAAGAGCTTCTTTCTTCCCGCCCGGTTCTGTCTCCTGGAGACCGCCAACGACAAGGGGAGCCTGGTGAGGCTCCCCGGCGTGGCGGACCGGGGCCGGGTCTTCGCCCGGCACATAATGGAGTGACCCTCCAGGTAAAATTCTCCCAAAACGAACCAAGCCCGGCGCTGGCAATTTGCCAGCGCCGGGCTTTTCTCTGCGTTGCAGGAAAGAGAGCATACGGGGCGCTGCCCCGTACCCCGCAAACCTTTGAAAAGGTTTGATCCAAACTCTGTCCGGGCGAAATATATTTCGCCCGGGAACAGGCTTGTTGCCCCTGTGCCAAGGATAAGCGAAACGAAGTTTCGCGCAAAAGTTTTCTTTGGGTACTTTTCTTTTTCAAAAGAAAAGTACAGCGCCCTCGTATTACTTGAAGTATTTCACCGCGCTGCGGAAGAGGCCCATATCGTAGTTGCCGGGCACGTTCCGGTAGAGCTGGGCGCCTACCCGCTCGCTGTGGCCCATCTTACCCAGGACCCGCCCGTCGGGGCTGACGATGCCCTCGATGGCCCGGAGGGAGCCGTTGGGGTTGAAGGCGGTGTCCATGGAGGGCGTGCCGCTGAGGTCTACATACTGGGTAGCGATCTGTCCGTTTGCCGCCAGCTGATCCAGCAGGGCCTCCGGGGCGATGAAGCGGCCCTCGCCGTGGGAGATGGGCACGGAGTAGATCTCGCCCACCTTGGTCTCCAGAAGCCAGGGGGAGTTGCTGGTGCACACCCGGGTGCGGACGATGGAGGACTGGTGGCGGCCGATGGTGTTGTAGGTGAGGGTGGGGCAGGCGTCGTCCATGGGGCGGATCTCGCCGTAGGGCACAAGACCCAGCTTGATGAGGGCCTGGAAGCCGTTGCAGACGCCCAGTATCAGGCCGTCCCGGTGCTTCAGCAGGTCGTGGATGGCGTCGGTGAGCCGGGGGCTTCTCAGGAAGGAGGCAATGAACTTGGCGGAGCCGTCGGGCTCGTCGCCGCCGGAGAAGCCGCCGGGGATGAACACCACCTGGGCCTTCCGGATGGCCTGCTCCAGCTCCTGGGCGGAGGTGAGAAGGCTCTCGGGGGTGAGGTTGCGGACCACCACCGTCTCCGCCTCCATGCCCGCGGCCAGGCAGGCCCGGGCGCTGTCGTACTCGCAGTTGGTACCGGGGAACACGGGGATCACCGCCAGGGGCTTTGCGATACCCCTGGCCAGCACCGCCGGGGCGCCCTTGTCCCAGGAGATAGGCTCCACCGCGCCGCCCGCGCCGGCCACGGTGGGGTAGACGGACTCCAGAACGCCGTCGTTGCGGGAGAGCAGCTCCGCAACAGAGGCGCTGTCGCTGCCGATGGTAATGGTAGGCTCCGCGGTGGTCACGCCAATTTTCTCGCAGCAGGGGAGGGAGACCTCCTCGGCCAGCTCGGCGATGAGCATGCCGGGCATGGGGCCCCACCAGGGCGCGCCGGCCTCAGGGTCGGCGGCAAAGCCCACGCCGTTGCCGAAGGACATCTTCATGACCGCCTCGGCAGCGCCGTTCTCCACCGCCCAGGCGGCGAGGACCTTGCCCTCCTGGCAGAGAGTCCGGAAGGACTCCCAGGCGGCCTTGTGGGCGGCATAGTCGTCCATAGCGCCGCCGCCAATGGCATACACCGGGTGGCCGGGAGCCTTGAACTCCGGGGTGAGGACATCGCCCGCCTGTACCGGAGCGATGGCAAAGGAGATCAGCGTGGGGGGCACATCCAGATCCAGGAAGGAGCCGGACATGGAGTCCTTGCCGCCGATGGCGGCGGCCTCCAGCCCCAGTTGGGCATCCAGAGCACCCAGGAGCGCCTGGAAGGGCTTGCCCCAGCGCCGGGGATCGGTCCGCAGCTTCTCAAAGAACTCCTGGAGGGTGAGATACGCCTTTTTATAGTCCGCGCCGGCGGCCACGATCTTGGCCACCGAGGTGATGACGCTGGCCTGGGCCCCGGTGTAGGGGTCGGCGCTCATCCAGTCGGGGTCAAAGCCCCAGGCCATGAGGCTGGCCTGGTCCGTGGCCTGGCCGGGCAGCACCGGGAACAGGGCCGCCATGGCCTGGGCGGGGGTCCGCTGGGTCCTGCCGCCGAAGGGCATGAGGACGCTGCCCGCGCCGATGGAGCCGTCAAAGCGCTCGGTAAGCCCCCGGCGGGAGGCGGACTTGAGACTTCCCGCCATGTCCCGGAGTGTCCCGGTGCGGACCACGCCCATGGGGCGGTGGGGATCGGGGACGGAGACGGCGGCGTGCTTCACCGCGCCGTTGGTGTTGAGGAAGGCCCGGCTGAGATCGGCGATGGTCCGGCCCTGCCACTGCATGACCATGCGGGGGCTCTCGGTGACCACCGCCACCTGGTAGGCCTCCAGGTTCTCACGCTGGGCGGCGGCCATGAAGGCCTCCGCGTCCTCGGGGGCCACTACCACGGCCATACGCTCCTGGCTCTCGGAGATGGCCAGCTCCGTGCCGTCCAGGCCCTCGTACTTCTTACGCACGGCGTCGAGGT
>CALWYI010000156.1 GCA_944385715.1 uncultured Oscillospiraceae bacterium
CCATCTGCTCGTGGTGCTGGGGCGGGATATACCGCAGAGCGTTCATAATGGCCAGTTCCTTGTCCGCCTGGGACAGCGCGGACTCCCGCCGGGGGGCCCGGCGGCAGCCGGGAACAAAGGCGGGGTAGGCGGGCAGCTCGTCATCCAGTCTGATGGTCATTGCGCCGGTACTATATTCGTCCATGGTCGATCTCCTTTCCGATTCCCATTACTTTTCTGATCCCGTAAGTTGACGGGTCCGCTTTTCAATGCTACACTGTTGCTATCTTCACCAGAGGAGTGGCGCTATGAATCACATATTCCGCAATCCAAATGAGAACATCGAGCAGCTGTTTGAAGCCATTTTGTCCCTGGAGGACGCGGAGGAGTGCCGCGCCTTTTTCAGCGACCTGTGCACCATGCAGGAGCTGGTCCTGCTCTCCCAGCGGCTCCAGGTGGCCAAGCTCCTTCTCGCCGGGGAGACCTACGAAAAGATCCGCAGCCAGGTCTCCGTCAGCAGCGCCACCATCACCCGCATCAGCACGGAGCTGCAGTACGGCTCCGGCGGGTACCGGGCGGTGCTCAGCCGCCTGCTGGAGGAGGCCTCCCCCCTTCAAGGCGAGGACGAATAGCGGTACCCCGGAGCGCCCCGCTCCGGGGCTTTCCGCGCCTTACTGGAAGTCCGGTACGATCGCATGGGCCAGCTCCAGCAGCTCGCCGCTGCGGACCATGGCCTCCACCGCCTGGATATCCGGCCACATCTCCCGGTCCTCCTCCAGGAAGGCCACCTTCTCCCGGACGCGGGCAAACACCGCCTCCCCCACCGGTGAGAGGCCCTGGCCGTAGAGCCCGATCCGCCGCCGGATGTCGATGGCCTGGCAGGCGGTGAGCAGCTCGAAGGCCAGCACCGAGAGGGTGTTCTCCAGGATGGTGCCCGCCTTCCGGGCGGCGGTGGTGCCCATGGAGACAAAGTCCTCCTGGTTGGCGGAGGAGGGGATGGAGTCCACACAGGCGGGGTGGGCCAGGACCTTGTTCTCCGAGGCCATGGAGGCGGCGGAGTACTGCACGATCATGAAGCCGCTGTTGATACCGCCGTCGATGGTGAGGAAGCGGGTGAGGCCGTTGGAGAGGGCGCCGTTGACCATGCGCTCGATGCGCCGCTCGGAGATGCTGGCCAGCTCCGAGCAGGCAATGCCCAGAAAATCGAAGGGCAGGGCCATGGGTTCCCCGTGGAAGTTGCCGCCGGAGATCACCGCCTCGTCCTCGCAGAACAGCAGGGGGTTGTCCGTCACCGCGTTGAGCTCGATGTCCACCTTGCTTTTGATGAACGCCAAAGCGTCCCGGACGGCGCCGTGGACCTGAGGGATGCAGCGCAGGGCGTAGGCGTCCTGGATCCGGGCACCCTGGCACCGCTCCAGGATCTCGCAGCCGTCGGTGAGGAGGCGGAGATTCCTCGCCACCTGGATCTGGCCGATGTGGCCCCGGGCGGTGTGCATCCGCTCCTGGAAGGCGTCCAGCTGCCCCGTCAGGGCCGTCAGGGTCAGGGAACCGATAAGGTCCGCCAGCCGGGCCGCCCGGAGGGTGTCATAGAGGTTCAGGGCCCCCACGCTGGTCATGGCGCAGGTGCCGTTGGTGATGCCCAGGCCCTCCTTGTACACCAGGGTGTCCAGCGCCGCAATTCCCGCCAGGGCCATGGCCTCCCCGCCGGGCATCCGCCTGCCCTGGTACACGGCCTCTCCCCTGCCCAGCAGCACCAGGCCCATGTGGGAGAGGGGCGCCAGGTCCCCGGAGGCCCCCAGGGAACCCTTCTGGGGAATGACGGGGGTCACGCCCCTGTTGAGCATGGCAACGAGCATCTCCACCAGCAGCGGACGCACACCGCTGATGCCCACGCACAGGGCGTTGGCCCGCAGGAGCATCATGCCCCGGACCTGCTCCTCCCGGTAGGGCTCCCCGGTGCCGGTGCAGTGGCTGAGGATGAGGTTGGTGGAGAGCTTGTTGCTCAGCTCCTCCGGCACCGCCACCGACGCAAAGTCGCCAAAGCCGGTGGTGATGCCGTAGGCCGCCCGCCTCTGGTCGGCGATCTTCTCCGCCAGGGCCCGGGATCGCTCCATGGCCTCTCTGGCCTGGGGTGCCAATTCCACACTGGCGCCAAACCGGGCCACCGCGATAAATTCCTCAAGCGACAGATCCCATCCGGTCAAAACGACCTTCCGAATTGCCTCAGGTCCGCCCATTCCGATCTCCTCCGTGTTCTTTGATTTATCACTATTTTACAGTTAATTTTCTACTATTTCAATTGTTTTTGTGTAAATCAGAAACTTCTTTCCCGGTTTAGCTGTTTAGTGCTTCTTCACATCCGCATGCTGTTGCGCGAAAGCGACAGCCCATGCCGTTCCCCGGCGCTCCCTGTTCAACGGGCCCGCAAAACAAAAAGCCCGGCGCGGAATCACTCCGCGCCGGGTCTGCCGTTATCTGGTTATTTTGAGAGAGACCGGAGGGATTACTCCTCCTCGTCGCCCTCCTCATCCTCGTCCTCGTCGCCCAGGTCAAACTCCAGCTTCTCGCCGCAGTTGGGGCACTCCACGCAGCCGTCGGCCAGGATGGTCTCGTCGAAGAAGATCTCCTCCTCGCAGTTGGGGCAGGTGGTCTCGTAGACCTCCTCGTCCTCGTCGCCGTCCTCTTCCTCGTCCTCATCCTCATCGTCGTACTCGCCGTCCATCTCGTAGATGTAGCTCTCCACGTCGCTGAGGTCGTCGCTGACGGCGTCCAGGCACTCCTCCATCTCGCTCTGATCCTCGCGGATGTCCTGGAGCTCCAGAGCGATATCATCCAGAATGTCGATCATCACCGTGAGGAGCCGGCCCTCTTTCGACTTGGTGTCCAGACCCAGGCCCTCCGCCAAGCCCTTCATATACGCGACCTTTTCCAGAATTTCCATTGTCATTCTCCTTTCAAAGCGTCATGTCTCCCGGGACTCTCCCCATAGCGCACAACACGCCTCATGATCCGGCTGACCGGCAGCCGGGGGATCACGGTCAGTTCTTGCAGCGGGACAGATACTCGCCGGTACGGGTGTTCCCGCAAAACCCTGTTTTGCGGGGGCCCTGCCCATTTCACTGTCTCGGGCGGAGTGAATCCGCCCTGCGGCCAGAGGGCCCGCTCCGCGAAGCCCCCTGTACGCGCCTGACGGCGCGGGCATCGACACCCGCGCACCGCTTCCGCGCGAGACGGCGCAGATCAGTTCTTGCAGCGGGACAGGTACTCGCCGGTACGGGTGTCGATGGTGATCTTGTCGCCGATATCGATGAACAGAGGCACCTTGATCTCAGCGCCGGTCTCCAGAACCGCGGGCTTGGTCACGTTGGTGGCGGTGTTGCCGGCGAAGCCGGGCTCCGTCTCGGTAACCACCAGATCCATGAAGTTGGGGCACTCGATACCGAACACATTGCCCTTGTAGGAGAGGATCTTGCAGACCGTGTTCTCCTTGACAAAGCGGAAAGCGTCCCCCAGCAGGTCCTTGTTCAGCGGGATCATGTCGTAGGTCTCCTGATCCATGAAATAGTAGAGGTCGCCGTCGTTGTAGCTGTATTCCATATCCTTGCGCTCGATGAAGGCCTCCTCAAACTTCGCGGTGGGGTTGAAGGACGTCTCCGTCACGGCGCCGGTAACCACATTCTTCATCTTGGTGCGGACGAAGGCGGCGCCCTTGCCGGGCTTGACATGCTGGAACTCGATGACCTGCATCACCTTGCCGTCCATCTCAAAAGTCTTGCCGTTGCGGAAATCGCCGGCAGTAATCGTTGCCATATACTATAATCCTCCTGTTGGAATGAATTTACCCATCGGCCATTTTATCGTATTCCCGTTGTAATTGCAAGTATTTTGTGGTAAATTCGTATCGAAATCTCCGGTTGTTATTTTTAATATGGTAGGTGTGCCCCTATGATCCCACTTTTATACGAAGACAAGGACCTTTTGGTGTGCCTCAAGGCCCCCGGTCTTCTCTCCCAGGACGGCCCGGAGGGCGATCTTCCCACTCTGCTCCGGGCTCAGTGCCGCTGCGAAATCTATCCGGTCCACCGTCTGGACCGGGAGGCCGGCGGCGTGATGGTCTACGCCAAAAACCAGCGGACCGCCGCCACCCTCTCCGCCGCCATCCAGCGC
>CALWYI010000157.1 GCA_944385715.1 uncultured Oscillospiraceae bacterium
CCGTTTTGGTGGAAGGGCGGAGGACGCGGCGCGGCGGGAAGATCCCCTTGGAGCAGCGGCCCCAACGAGGCCGGCGGATTTTCCGCCGCCGCCCCCAGTAGACGCCGCCGGGTGTGACCGTTATATCACGGCTTTGAGCGGCCCCGTTTTCCGGGGCAAGAAGAGTGGTACCGCAGAGGATGTATGCGCCTTTGTCTCTTTGGGAGGCAGAGGCGCTGTTTGTTTTTGCCGGTGGCACCGGCGGAGCTTTTCTTCCGAAGCCAGCCGCTTCGGAATTCGGCTTTCAGGGGCTACGCGCCCCCGGGCCCCGGCGCTTGCTATTGGGGCCTACCCGGCCCCAAGCCCCGGGTTCACTTTTGGACGCCCAAAAGTGAACCGAAAAAGCGCCAGCCCCCTTCGGGCTGGACCCCCGCTCTTGTCCAATCGGACGCCTGCGGAGATATTCTGCGCAGCCACTGAGACGCCGCGGGCCTTCGGCTCCCTCGTAATCGGTCTGGCGGTCATCTCACTTCGCCTGTCGGCCCTCGGGCCGGGGGATTAGAGCCTCCCTTATTCAAACAGACCTTCATAGCTTCTTTGGAGGCGCGTCAATTCACCCCGCAGAAGAAAGCCCACCTGAAAGGCGGCCTCGTACTCATAGCTGCTGCAGGCGTTCAGATCGCTGACCATATCATTCAGCTTCTTGTGCACTTGGGGGTACTCCGCCACGATCTCATCGAATTTCCGGTAGGCCGCCCGCTGGTACTCCTCGTATTCTTTACGCAAGAAGTACTTCTCCAGCCGTTGCTCTTCTGTAAACTCGTAAAGCGCCCGCATCAAATCTGTCATAAAGTTTCCCCTCCATAATTGGCTAAAAGGAGATTTAATCTTCTTTTAGTATAGAAGATTAAATCTCTTTTGTCAAGGAGTTTCTATGTTTGACCGAGGACTATTTGGCAGCCGTCTCCGCAATTTACGAAAAGCGGCGGGGATGAAACAACATGAGCTCGCAGCTCTGATTGATGTTACACCTACACAGGTGGGAGACATGGAGCGCGGCAACTCCACTACCTCCATGGCTCGTTTATATCAGCTATGTGAGTATTTTCACGTGTCCGCCGACTATCTGCTGGGTTTGACAGACGATCCAGAGCCGAAAGGATGATCGGCCCTCAGCCTCCCGGGGCTTACCCATCCCCGGACCCCGGGGTTCACTTTTGGACGCCCAAAAGTGAACCGAAAAGGCGCCAGCCCCCTTCGGGCTGGACCCCCGCTTTTGCCCAATCGGTCAGTTTCAGATTTGCCGCTGCGCAGCCACTGAAACACCTTTCTTTGGCATCTGATCTCCACCGGGTTGCGCGTCCGGCTTCGGCTGTCGCCCTGTTAAAGGGATAGATGGATCTGATTTTCCTGCGGCAACTGCCTACTTCTTTGGAAAACAGGCCGATTCTTCCCCCCAGCACGGTCTCCTCGCGGCGCAGCCGCTGCGGCCTACGCTACAAACATGCCACCGGCATGTTTGCTTAACGCTGCGGGGCCGACAGGCGAAGTAGGATACCCGCCGCACCGATTACGAGGAGGCCGGAGGCCTTGCAGACATTCAGTGGCAACCGGACGCTCCCTTGCAGGTGTCCGATTGGGCAAAAAGAGGGGGTCTGGGGTCTCCCCAGCGCCCTTTTGGGTACTTTTCCGGCGGGGGAAAAGTACCCCGCCCGTGGGTGCGGGAACCCACAAACTGAAAGTCAGAAAAATTTAATTCAGAAGAAAATCTATCATTTCACAAATAATAAGGTAAAAATAAAAATTCATCCGCCAGGAGGAAAGAACGACCATGGATTACAATAAGACCATCAACCTGCCCCAGACCGACTTCCCCATGCGGGCGGGCCTGCCCAACCGGGAGCCCGGCATGCTGGAGAACTGGGAGAAGCTGGACCTCTACCACGAGCTGCTGAAGAAGAACGAGGGCAAGCCCCGCTTCGCCCTCCACGACGGCCCTCCGTTCAGCAACGGCAACCTCCACATGGGCCACGCCCTCAACAAGTCCCTCAAGGACTTTATCACCCGCATGTACGCCATGCGGGGCTACTACACCCCCTACATCCCCGGCTGGGATAACCACGGCATGCCCATCGAGAGCGCCATCATCAAGGAGCAGAAGCTCAACCGCAAGAAGATGAGCGTCCCCGAGTTCCGCACCGCCTGCCACAACTACGCCCAGAAGTACATCGACATCCAGATGGCCGGCTTCAAGCGCATGGGCGTCATCGGCGACTGGGAGCACCCCTACAAGACCATGGACCCCGGTTTTGAGGCCGAGGAGGTGAAGGTCTTCGGTGAGATGTACAAGAAGGGCTACATCTACAAGGGCCTCAAGCCCGTGTACTGGTGCCCCAAGGACGAGACCGCCCTGGCGGAGGCGGAGATCGAGTACCAGGACGACCCCGTCACCACCGTGTATGTGAAGTTCCCCATGCACGACGACCTGGGCAAGCTTCCCCAGTACGACAAGAGCCATCTCTACTTCCTCATCTGGACCACCACCATCTGGACCCTGCCGGGGAACCTGGGCATCTCCCTCCATCCCCGGGACAGCTACGCCATTGTGAAGGCCGGCGAGGACTGCTACATCATGGCCGAGGCCCTGGTGGAGAAGGTGATGCAGGTGGGCGGCATCGAGCACTACGAGATCCTGGAGACCCACCCCGGCCAGTTCTTTGAGAACATGCTGGCGGACCACCCCTTCCTGCCCAAGACCAGCCGCCTGCTGGTGGCGGAGTACGTCACCATGGATTCCGGTACCGGCTGCGTCCACACCGCGCCGGGCTTCGGCGCCGACGACTACCAGACCTGCCGCCGCTACGGCATGGAGATGGTGGTGCCGGTGGACGACCAGGGCCGCCACACCGACTACGCCGGCAAGTACGCCGGTCTCAAGACCGAGGAGAGTAACCCCGTCATCCTCCAGGATATGAAGGACAGCGGCGTCCTCTTTGCCAGCGAGGACATCGTCCACTCCTACCCCCACTGCTGGCGCTGCAAGAACCCCATCATCTTCCGGGCCACCCCCCAGTGGTTCTGCTCCGTGGACGCCTTCAAGGACGCCGCCGTGGCCGCCACCGACGATGTGCGGTGGGTGCCCGCCTGGGGCAAGGACCGGATGATCTCCATGATCCGGGAGCGCAGCGACTGGTGCATCTCCCGCCAGCGCCGCTGGGGTCTGCCCATCCCCGTGTTCTACTGCCCCGACTGCGGCAAGCCCATCTGCACCGGCGAGACCATCGCCGCCGTCTCCAAGCTCTTTGCCGAGAAGGGCTCCAACGCCTGGTATGAGCGCTCCGCCGCCGAGATCCTGCCCCAGGGCTTTACCTGCCCCCACTGCGGCAAGAGCGGTCCCTTCACCAAGGAGGAGGACACCCTGGACGGCTGGTTCGACTCCGGCTCCACCCACTTCGCCTCCATGAAGAAGGACCAGGGCTTCTGGCCCGCCGACATGTACCTGGAGGGTCTCGACCAGTACCGGGGCTGGTTCCAGTCCAGCCTCCTCACCGCCGTGGGCGCCCTGGGGGAGGGCGCCCCCTTCAGGGAGTGCGTCACCCACGGCTGGACCGTGGACGGCGAGGGCAAGGCCATGCACAAGTCCCTGGGCAACGGCGTGGACCCCGCCGAGGTGTTCAAGAAGTACGGCGCGGACCTGCTGCGCCTGTGGGCGGGCTCTGCCGACTACCATGTGGACGTCCGCTGCAGCGACGCCATTTTCAAGCAGCTGAGCCAGAACTACCTGAAGTTCCGCAACACCGCCCGCTACTGCCTGGGGAACCTCTCCGGCTTTGACCCCGACCACCTGGTATCCCCCGACGAGATGCTGGAGCTGGACCGCTGGGCTGTCACCAAGCTCAACGGCCTCATCGCCAAGTGCTTTGCCGCCTATGACAACTACGAGTTCCACGTGGTGAGCCACGCCATCAACGACTTCTGCGTGGTGGAGCTCTCCAGCTTCTATCTGGACATCATCAAGGACCGCCTCTACTGCGAGGGCACGGACAGCCTCAGCCGCCGCAGCGCCCAGACCGCCCTGTGGCTGATCCTGGACACCATTACCAAGC
>CALWYI010000158.1 GCA_944385715.1 uncultured Oscillospiraceae bacterium
AATCCTCGGCTGTCTGGCCGACTTGGACCAGAAGCTCTCCGGTATCCGGGATGGGCAGCGCGGCAAGCTGGCAATAGGGTGCAGCCAGCAGAAAAGCGCCCGGATCTTTTCTCACATCGTTCCTGTCCTGCGGAAAAAGCATCCGCTCTATCAATTCAGCTTGGTGGAGGATGCAATGAAAGTGCTGGCGGAGATGCTCAAGGCGGGAGAGTTGGACGCGGCTTTTCTCTACTCAAATTATCAGATCGACCATGTCCGCTCAATACCACTGTACTGGGAAGAGGTATTCTTGATCGCGCCTGAGGAGTTTCGCTCTGACAGGATTATACCGCAAGCGCCGAAGCCCGCTCTCCTGTCAGACCTCTCCGTGGTGGAGCGCTGTCCGTTTGTTCTGTTTAAAGGGAAGAGAAACCTGCGTCGGCTGGCGGATGAAATTTTTCAGAAGAATGGGATCTCCCCGCCGGTTATCTTGGAGACAGACAGCTGGCAGACCTGCTTGTCCATGGTGGAAAGCGACGGGGCCTTCTCTCTCCTTCCCTTTTCTCCCTCAGAGATTACAAGCTCTACTGAACCAACCGGTTCCGGTCCCCGCTTCCAGCTGCTTGTTCCAGGGGAACACTACTTTCGCCAGCTGATGCTGTTTTATCGGGAAGGCTTGCAGGGAACATCCATTCTTGAGGATCTTTTGTCTGCTTGCGCCCACATTCAGTAATATTTTTAAAAAATTGCCCGGAAGATCAGCTGCCTCGCCGGGGCTTCTGACTGCGGACCAATTTTAAAGGTGCAGCGAGATCTGCGAATACGGCTTTGCCAAATATGACAGCCGCAGGCTCCACAGCCTGTTTACCACAAATTTTGAAAATCAGGAAAAAAGGCAGGCGTGAGCACCGCCGCAATGGCGGTGCTCACGCCTGCCTTGGCCATATTCCTTTCAGCTTAAGCTTAAGAACCGTGTGCCGCGGCGCGGCGCACGGTATCCGCCCGCCCGCGGAAGGAGCCGCCCCCGGCGCAGCGGGATCAGCCCAGCAGCGCCCGGCGAAGGGCGGCGTAGTCGGCGCCCTCCAGCGCCAGGTCGCAGGGGGGGCGCACCGGCTCGGCGTCGGTGTTGAGGTAGCAGGTCCGAAGGCCCAGGGCCCGGGCGGGTGCGATATCGTCCCGGACGCTGTTGCCCACCATCAGCACCCGGTGGGCCGGCAGATCCAGCCGGTCCAGCAGTGTGTGAAAATAGGCCGGGTCCGGTTTTTTGACG
This sequence comes from uncultured Oscillospiraceae bacterium, assembly GCA_944385715.1. Lineage (GTDB taxonomy): Bacteria > Bacillota > Clostridia > Oscillospirales > Oscillospiraceae > Pelethomonas. The sequence continues at coordinate 1,250 of CALWYI010000158.1, forward strand.
CCCCAGTCCGAGGAAATGCGGATGTCGTCGAACCGGCCCAGCAGACCGGTCATCTCCAGCTCCGGCTGGGTAAAGATCCTCTGGGCGTTGGACAGAAGGTACACGCCCTTGCCGGCGGCCCGGAGATCATCCAGCAGCGCCGCCGCGCCGGGATAGGCCTCCGCCCAGTCGGTGGAGCAGGCCCGAAACATCCGGCCCACAGCCCGGGTCATCTCCTCCGTGGGAGCGACGCCCTTTTGACGAAAGAGGCTCTCAAAGACCGTCTCCAGCCGGATCTCCACCAGGTCCCGGCCGGTGCGCCGGCGGGCGGCGGCTTCCTCCGCCTCCACCGCCTCCCGGTACGCCGCCCGCAGCGCCTGGGGGCTGCCATAGGTCGCCCTGCGGTAGGCGTAAACATAGCGCAGGGGCTGCCACAGCCGCCGCAGGTCCTCCTCGTCGGTCCGGATGCGGATCAGGGTACCGTAGAGATCGAAGCACACGGCGGAGACATCACGGAACAAGAAAATCACTCCTTTTCCTCCCGCAGCAGAATCCGGGCCTCCCAGGGCCGCAGTCTGCCGGGGATCTGGTCGGGGTAGTTGGCGATCAGGCACCGGGCATGGGTCCAGTCCTCCGGGACAGACCAGGCGGTTTCGCCGCCGCCGTAGTTGCAGATTACCAGCAGCGCCTGGCCGTCCAGCCGCCGGCGGTAAACAAAGAGGTTGGGGTGGTCCGGCTCCAGAAGGGTGAAGTCGCCGTGGACAAAGACCGGGTAGGTCTTCCGCAGGGCGATCAGCCGCCGGTAGTAGTGGAACACGGAGTCGGGGTCCGCCACCTGGTCGGCGGCGTTGATCTCCCGGTAGTTGGGGTTCTCCGTCAGCCAGGGGGTCCCCTCCGTGAAGCCGCCGTGGGCCGAGGTATCCCACTGCATGGGGGTCCGGGCATTGTCGCGGCTCCGGGCGTAGAGGGAGGCCATGATCTCGGCCTCGGGGCAGCCGGCGGCCTTCCGCTCCTCATACATGTTGAGGCTCTCCAGGTCCCGGTACTCCCCGATGGGCAGGGAGATGTTGGTCATGCCCAGCTCCTCCCCCTGGTAGATATAGGGCATCCCCTCCATACCGTGGAGCATGGTGGCCAGCAGCTTGGCCGACACCACCCGGCAGGCGCCGTCGTCGCCCCAGCGAGAGACTGTGCGGGGCAGGTCGTGGTTGTTGAGGAAGAGGCTGTTCCAGCCGCAGCCGTGGAGACCGGTCTGCCACTTGGCCAGGCACTTTTTTAAAGCCTTGAAGTCCAGCGGCGCCAGGTCCCACTTCTCCCCGCCCGGCTGATGGTCCAGATTAATGTGTTCAAACTGGAACACCATGGACAGCTCGCTGCCGTCGGGAGCCGAGTACAGCTTTGCCCGCTCCAGGTCGGCGCCCCAGGCCTCACCCACGGTGACCAGGCAACCCTTCTGGAAGGTCTCTGCGCTGAGCTCCCGGAGGAACTCGTGGAGCCGGGGGCCGTTGCCGGTGATGAACCGGTCGGGCTCCTTGGCAATCTGGTCGATGACGTCCAGGCGGAAGCCCTCCACCCCCTGGTCCATCCACCAGAGGATCATATCGTAGATCTCCCGGCGGACCCGGGGATTCTCCCAGTTGAGGTCCGGCTGCTGGGGGGCGAACTGGTGGAAATAGTACTGCCCCACCTGGGGCACCCAGGTCCAGGCGGAGCCGCCGAAGCACGCCCGCATGTCGTTGGGCGGCCGATCCTCGGCGCCGTCCCGCCAGACGTAGTAGTCGTGGAAGGGGTTGTCCCGGCTCTTTCTGGCCTCCCGGAACCAGCGGTGCTGGTCGGAGCTGTGGTTGAGCACCAGGTCCAGCATGATGCCGACGCCCCGCTCCTTCCCGGCGGCGATGAGGGCGCGCATGTCCTCCAGGGAGCCGTACATGGGATCGATGGCCTGATAATCGGAGATGTCGTAGCCGTTGTCCACCTGGGGCGAGGCGAAGACCGGCGAGAGCCAGAGGACGTCCACCCCCAGGGTCTGGAGGTAGTCCAGCCGGCGGATGATGCCCTGCAGATCGCCGGTGCCGCTGCCGGTGGTATCCTGAAAGCTCTTGGGATAGATCTGATAGGCGACAGCCGACTGCCACCAGTTTTTTTGGGTCTTGTCCAGCATAGCGCGCTCCTTTCAGCCGCGGCGGTCCAGGATCGCCGGCCGCAGCAACGCCAGATTCCTCTCGGTTTCCGTCCAACCAGCCAGCCGCCACTCCCAATTGGGGGAACCCACGGTGCCGGGGGTGTTCATCCGGGCCTCCCCGCCAAGGCCCAGCACGTCCTGGAGGGGCACGACGCAGAGGTCGGCCCGGCTTTGGAGGCCCAGTCGGATCAGCCGGTGGGCCATCGTGCCGCTCTGGATGCCCCGGACCTTGAGATACCTCCGGAGCTTCCGGCGGCAGGACGGGGAGAGGGCGCGATACCACTCGGCGGCGGTGGCGTTGTCGTGGGTGCCGGTGTAGACCACCTGCCGCGCCTGGTCCGCCTCCCGGTCACGGATATACCGGCCCGCCGGCTCCAGGGTGAAGGACAGCACCTTCATGCCCGGCAGCTGGTAGTGGTCCCGCAGCTCCAGCACCTGGGGCCGCAGGTCCCCCAGGTCCTCCGCCACCAGATTGAGCCCCGGCAGCTTGTCAAAGAGGGCGTCCAGTACGGCGTAGCCGGGGGCCTCCACCCATTCGCCCTCCACCGCGGTGGGGCAGGAGGCTGGGATCTTCCAGAAGGTGTCGAAGGCCCGGAAGTGGTCGATGCGGATCAGGTCAAAGAGCGTCTGGCAGTAGCCGATGCGCTCCACCCAGAACCGGTAGCCGTCGG
>CALWYI010000159.1 GCA_944385715.1 uncultured Oscillospiraceae bacterium
CATTGACGGCAAGGAAACCGGCGGCGTCAACAGCGCGTACCGCAGCGAGGATGACGGTAAGACCTGGGAATTTGTTTCTGACATCCCTGGGGTGGAGGGAACAACCTATGCCAATTTTGTGGACCCCCACGGCGTGCAGCTGCCGAATGGACGCATTATTTGTCACCTGCGCTATCAGAACGCCGCAAATCCCCAGCTCTATGGCCGCCTTTCGGTATTTCAGACGGTTTCCGACGACAACGGAAGGACGTGGTCCGTTCCGGAGCCCCTGTGGGTAAAGGGAAGTCCGCCCCATCTGATGCGCCATTCTTCCGGCGCCCTGATTTCCGTATACGGCCGCAGAGAGGCGCCCTATGGGGAGAGCGCCATGGTGAGCCTGGACGACGGCAGGACCTGGATAACGGAAATTGTCCTGCGGGATGACACCAAAGATCCGGATCTGGGGTTCCCCTGCTCCGTGGAGCTGGAGGACGGCTCCATCTTCACGGTATATTACCAGATCAATGAGCGCAATGGCGTGCTGGACAAGAAGGCGTCGATCATGGCTACCCGCTGGAGAATCGACGATATCCTGAAAGCACACCAGAAATCACTTTGAAAGGCGCAACGCCAGAAAGGAGTGCCTGAGGGAAGGCACCGGCCTTGCTCGGCATGAAGCAGCTATGAATAAAAAAGAACGTTGGATCAGATGCCTGGACAACCAGCCGATAGACCGCCCGCCCATGTCCTTTTGGCATCATTATCAGGATGCCACCCCTGCGGCCCACTTGAATACATACCGGCAGACTGGCATCGATATGATCAAAATGATGTCAGACGGATATAACGATATTACGTTCGGCGTTCCCGTGACAACGGCGGCGGACTGGAAGCATGTCAAAATCCCGGATATGCGCCATCCGTTTGTTGCGGGACAGCTGGACAGGATCAAGCGAGTGGTGGACGCGATCGGAGATGAATGTCCGGTCTACTACGTGGTGTTTTCGGCGTTTACCCTGATGCGCATGTCATGGAACAGGGAAATGTGCTTCAGCCACATCAAAAATCCGGAGACGAGACCATATATGCTGCAAGCCATGGAGCATATTGGCGATTTCCTGGCGGAGATGTCGGCATACCTGATTTCCGAAGGGGGGCTGTTCGGACTGCTGCCCTGCTTTAATACCAATGGGCATACCCAGTTTACCGCGGAAGAGTACGCAGGCTGGCAGGGGCCCCAGGACCGCAAGCTGCTGGCGGCCATCAACAAGGTGAGCAATTACAATATTGCGCATTTTTGCGGGTACAACGGAATTAAAAACAACACGTCGGCGTGGTATGACTACGAGGCTGCTGTAGCCCATTGGGATATTCATACGGATGAGATCCCGCTCAGCAAAGGACGGGAAGCCTATCCCAATGTCCGTGCGATTATGGGGGGCTTTGACAACAAAGCCGGGTCTGTCCTGTATGAGGGCACCAAGGAAGAGGTGCAGGCGCAGACGCTGGCTTATGTGGCGGAGGGCGGGCGCACCGGATTTGTGCTCTCCGCCGACTGCTCCCTCAATCCAGGCATCTCCTATGAACGGCTGCGCTGGGTGGGGGAGGCGCTGGAGTCTATTGCTCAGCCGGTCTGAAAAAACGCCCTGGAACGATATGCGTTCCAGGGCGTTTTCTGCGCGCACGGGGGCGGACACGCGTTCATGATGCGGCGCGACGCCCTTTTTGTCTGCTGGCTCCGACTCCCCTGCGCGGCAAAATTTCATTTTCTTCTTTACATTATCACATTAGCGTGGTAGAATGCAAAAGTGCCGGCTGCGGACAGCCGGCCGGAAAAGCGGAGGGAGCCCTCCCTCCGCACCAAACGCGATTTGGAGGATAATGCATATGAAGAAACTGATATTTCTTGTCCTGGCCCTGGTTCTGTGCCTCTCCCTGGCGGCCTGCGGCGGCGCCGGCAATGAGACCGCCGACAGTGCCGACAGCGCCGACACCGCCGGCAGCGCCCAGAACAACGCTGACAATGGCCAGAATACATCCGACGACGGCCAGGCCGCCGAGAGCGATCTCCAGTACATCAAGGACAAGGGCACGCTCATCGTGGGCATGACCGACTTCGCCCCCATGGACTACCGGGATGAGAGCGGCGAGTGGATCGGCTTTGACGCCGATATGGCCAAGGCCTTCGGCGAGTACCTGGGCGTGGATGTGGAGTTCCTGGAGATCACCTGGAGCAGCAAGCTCATGGAGCTGGACACCAAGGGCATCGACGTCATCTGGAACGGCATGACCATCAACGACGAGGTGAAAAACGGCGCCTCCGTCTCCGAGCCCTACTGCCTCAACGGCCAGGTGGTGGTGCTCCCCATCGACAAGGCTGAGGACTACCAGACCGTGGAGAGCCTCAGCGGCCTGAACTTCGCGGTGGAGGACGGCTCCGCCGGTGCGGAGCAACTGGATCTGCTGGGCCTGAGCTATATTGGCAAGACCACCCAGGCCGACGCCCTCATGGAGGTGGCCTCCGGCGCCTCCGACGCCTGCGTCATCGACCTGCTCATGGCGGGGGCCATGATCGGGGAGGGCACCAGCTACCCCGACCTCACCTACACCGTGCAGCTCAACAGCGAGGAGTACGGCGTGGCCTTCCGCACCGGCTCCGACCTGGTGGACCAGTTCAACACCTTCTGGAAAGAGGCCTACGACGCCGGCACCGTCATGGAGACGGCCACCACCTACGGTGTGCAGGAATCCGTTATTGAGAAGTAAGGAAATACCCTGAGACAAGGGGCAGGGGGCGGCGAGCCGCCCTCTGCCCTCGCCCTGTGAGAGAGGAATACGCTATGCTGTCTGTTACGCTCACCCTGCTGGAGGGCCTGGTGGTCACCCTGGAGCTGTTCGGCCTCACCCTCCTTTTCGCCCTGCCCCTGGGGCTCATAATCTCCTTTGGCTCCATGAGCCGCTGCACCCCCCTGCGGCGGGTGGTCAAGACCATCGTGTGGGTGGTCCGGGGCACGCCCCTGATGCTCCAGATCATGGTGGTGTTCTACGGGCCGGGCCTGATGTTCGATCTGCCCCTGCTGCCCCGGTTCACCGCCGCGGTGGTGACCTTCGTCATCAACTACGCCTGCTACTTCTCCGAGATCTACCGGGGCGGCATCCAGGGTGTGCCGGTGGGACAGCGGGAGGCGGGGCTGGTGCTGGGCATGACCCGGTCTCAGATCTTCTTCAAGGTGACCCTGCTCCAGATCATCAAGCGCATCGTTCCTCCCATGGGCAACGAGTTTATCACCCTGGTGAAGGACACCGCCCTGGTGCGGGTCATCTCCGTGTACGAGATCATTTGGATGGGCGAGACATACATCAGGAAGGGTATGATCTGGCCCCTGTTCTACACGGCGGTGTTCTACCTGCTGATCAACGGCATCCTCACGCTGCTGTTGGGCTGGTTTGAGAAAAAGATGGACTATTTCCGGTAAGGAGGGGCACACAATGGCAATTCTGGATGTGCAGCACATTGAAAAACACTTCGGCGCCACGCGGGTGCTGGAGGACATCAGCTTTGACCTGGAGCAGGGCCAGGCCCTGGCCATCATCGGTTCCTCCGGCTCCGGCAAGACCACCCTGCTGCGGTGCCTGAACTTTCTGGAGTCCCCCGACGGGGGAAAGATCCTGGTCAACGGGGAGACCCTCTACGACGCCGCCGACCCGAATACCCAGCGGGAGGCGGAGGTGCGGAAAAAGCGGCTCCACTTCGGGCTGGTGTTCCAGTCCTTCAACCTCTTTCCCCAGTACACCGCCCTGGAGAACGTGACCCTGGCGCCCCGGCTGCTGGCCCAGGAGAGACCCGACTTCAAGCGGGACCGGAAGGCCGTCCTGGAGGGGATCCGGGCGGAGGGAAAGGCCCTGCTGGAGCGGATGGGGTTGGCGGACCGGGCGGACCACTATCCCCACCAGCTCTCCGGCGGACAGCAGCAGCGGGTGGCCATCGCCCGGGCCCTGGCCCTGAAGCCGGATATCCTGTGCTTTGACGAGCCCACCTCCGC
>CALWYI010000160.1 GCA_944385715.1 uncultured Oscillospiraceae bacterium
TTTGTACGCACAAAAGTGAACCGAAAAAGCGCCAAAACCAAGGTTTTGGATTCCTTTGCCTAATCGGTCTCGATCAGGTTTTGATAGCTCGCTGCCACTGAACCAGATTCTTTAGCATCTGATCTGTGGCGGGTTTCTTGTCCAGCTTCGGCTGACGCCCTTTTGAAGGGGCAGATGGATCTATCGTTGCATAACAAGAAACAACTATCATCCCGAGGGCCGTCAGGCGAAGTCCGTGACCCGCCTGACCGATTACGAGGAGGCCGGAGGCCCGTGGAATTTCAGTGGCAACTGGGCATCTCTCTTGCAGGCGTCCGATTGGACAAACAACGGGGTCCGGGGTGCCCCCGGCGGCGTTTTGGTCACTTTTTCGCCGAGGAAAAAGTGACCCGGGGCATGGGGCCGGGCAGGCCCCAACAGCAAGCACCACAGTCCGGGGGCGGGGAGGCCCCGTCGATAAACCCCGGGGTGCGGGGGCGCGTAGCCCCCGATGACAAGCAGAAGGTACGGGGGCGGAGCCCCCGCCGAAAGAGAAAGAGAGAAGTCCCCGGCCGGCTGGCCGGGGACTTCTTCTATTCCTCCCCCTCCGGGGGGTGAAAATAGGTATACACCGCCTGGGCGGTATTCTTGGGTACCGCCTGCTCCAGCTCCTGGAGGGTGGCCTCCCGGACGGCCTTCAGACTCTTGAAGTGCCGCAGCAGGGCATTCCGACGGGCCTCCCCCACGCCGGGGATGGCGTCCAGGGTGGAGCCCCGGACGCTCTTGCCGTGGCTCTGTCGGTTGTAGGTGATGGCAAAGCGGTGGGTCTCCTCCTGGATGCGGCCGATGAGGGCGAACACCGCCTGGTAGTTCTGGATGCCGATCTCCCGACCCTGAGGGGTCACCAGAGCACGGGTCCGGTGCCGGTCATCCTTCACCATGCCGAACACCGGGATGGCCAGGGAGAAGTGCTCCACCACCCGCTGGGCCACCTTGGCATGCTGCTCGCCGCCGTCGATGAGGAACACGTCCGGCAGGGGCATGAACTTCTTGTCCTCCTCCATGTACCGCTGGAGGCGGCGGGTGAGGACCTCCTCCATGGAGGCGTAGTCGTCGGGCCGCCCCTCCAGGGACTTGATCCGAAAGCGGCGGTAGCGCTCCTTGGCGGGCCGTGAGCCCTGGAACACCACCATGGAGGCCACGATGTCCTCCCCGCCGGTGTTGGAGATATCGTAGGACTCCATCCACTTGGGGGTCTCCCCCAGGCCCAGGAGCTTGCCCAGCAGCTCCATGGTTTTGTCGGCGCGCTCCGTATTGGTGGTCTGGCGCTCCGCCTCCTCCCGGGCGTTGGTCTCCGCCATAGACAGCACCTCCGCCCGCTCCCCCCGCTGGGGGACCTTCACAGCCACCTTGTGGCCCGCCTTCTCCGCCAGCAGCTGCTCCAGGGCCTCCCGGTCCTCGATGTCCACCGGGATGCAGATCTCCCGGGGCACGGCGGGCCGGCCGCCGTAGTACTGCAGCAGCAGGGCGGAGAGGATCTCCCCCCGGTCCTCCAGTACCGAGGCGGCAAAAAGCTCTGCCTCCCGGCCGGTGAGCTGCCCCTCCTCGTAGTGGAGGACGGCGTAGCAGCACTTGGCCCCCAGGTACAGCCCCCACACATCGGTGTCGGCACAGACCCCGGCAATGACCTTCTGGCGCTTGCTGAGGACCTTGATGGCCTGGACCCGGTCCCGGAGGGCGGCGGCCTCCTCAAAGCGCAGGTCCTCCGCCGCCTGGACCATCTCCCCCTCCAGCTGCTCGGTGACGGCCCGGATCTTCCCCTCCAGCAGCTGCACCGCCATGTCGATCCGGCGGTTATACTCCTCGGCGCTCACGCCAGAGCGGCAGAAGCCGTCGCAGCGGCCCATGTGGTAGTTGAGGCAGGGCCGCTCCTTGCCGATGTCCCGGGGGAAGCGGCGGCTGCAGGTGGGCAGCTTCAACGCGGCGGCAATGGCGTCCAGGGCGGAGCGGGTCTCGTAGCGCCCGCCGTAGGGGCCGAAGTACCGGGCCCCGTCCGCCGCCGGGCGGCTGACCATGGAGAAGCGGGGGTAGGTCTCCCGGGTCAGCCGGACAAAGGGGTAGCCCTTGTCGTCCTTGAGGAGGATGTTGTACCGGGGCATGTACTGCTTGATGAGGGCGTTCTCCAGCACCAGGGCCTCAAACTCCGTGCGGACGATGATGGTCTCAAAATCGTCCACCTGGCCCACCATGGTCTGGGTCTTGAAGTCGTGGCCCCGGTTCTCTTGAAAGTACTGGCTCACCCGGTTTTTCAGTTTTTTCGCCTTGCCCACGTAGATGACGGTGCCGTCCTCCCCGTGCATCAGGTATACCCCCGGGGCCAGGGGCAGGCTGTTGGCCTTCTCCAGCAGTTCCGCCTTGGTCATCGCGCCTCTCCTTTTGTCTGTCAGAAAAAGAAAAAAGACTGCTTCGTGTTACCGAAACAGTCTTCTATCCGCCGTCCAATTATTCACCAAAGTCGCCGGAACGAACCAGCTCGGCCAGAGCCTCCACCGCTTCCTTCTCGTCGGAACCGTCGGCGATCAGGGTGATGGTGGTACCTTTCACGATGCCCAGAGACAGAACGCCCAGCAAGCTCTTGGCGTTGACGCGCCGCTCGTCCTTCTCGACCCAGATACCGCTCTTGAACTCGTTGGCCTTGCGGATGAAATAGGTGGCGGGTCTCGCGTGCAGACCGACCTCGTTATTAATGGTTACTTCCTGAGTATACATAGGCCTTATTCTCCTCTTCTATCGCAATCTCGCAAGCTGTTATCCGCAGTTCGGGAATATATTGATATGTTAGCAAATTTCTCTTTTCCCGTCAACGGCACATTCCACAAAATTATTCTTTTATTCGGAATGGCAAGCGACTATTTTGTGGGAATTTTTACAAGAAACCCCCGCTTTCGTCAGAATATCTCCCGGAATCCGCCTCAATATAAATGATTTTTCCCTAAAAACGCGGAATTCATTCGTTTCGCGGCCGCTCCCTATCATTTTACGCGGTCCAAACAAAATTGTGCAGGAGGCGCGCGCCTTTTCCTTTCCGGCCCGGATCGTTTCCCCGTTTCACCCGGCGGCCACGGCGTGGGGGAACCGCTGACGGAAATATTTCTTTCCTGCGGCTTACTGCTTCAATTCCACCACCGTCACGCCGTCCTCCCCCTCGCCCCACGGGGCCAGTCCCGTGGGGACCCCGTTCCATTTCACCTGCGCGGGCGGAGTGAATCCGCCCTTGCGCCAAGATTTTCGCCGCGGGCGAAAATGCTTGTACGCCGCACAGCGGCAGCTGCGGCGAGGGGGCCGCTGCGGAAAACACCTTCTTCTTTCAAACTACTGCTTCAGCTCCACCACGGTTACTCCATCTTCCCCTTCGCCGTAGCGGCCCAGTCGGAAGCTCTTTACTCTCGGGTGGCGGCGCAGCTGCTGCTGGACCGCCTTGCGGAGGGCGCCGGTTCCCTTGCCGTGGATGATGGTCACCTCGTTGAGCTTGCCCATGACGGCGTTGTCCAAAAACCGCTCCACCGCCAGCTCCGCCTCGTCGGTCATCATGCCCCGGATATCGATCTCGTTGCAGGCGGCCCGGGCCCCCGCCAGGCGGATGGTGGTCTGGACCTGGCGCTGGACCTTTTTCTTCTCCTGGATCTCCGCCTCCTCCACCAGCCGCACCTCGTCGGCCTTGACGGTGAGCTTCATGTTCCCCGCCAGCAGCAGGAGCTTATCGCCGTTCACCGCGGTGACGGTGGCCTTGGTCCGGGTGCCCCCCAACTCCACCAGGTCGCCCACCTGGATGGGGCGGCTGGGTGCGGGGATGGGTTCCTTCTCCTCTTTGAAATGGAGGGCCTCCTCCGCCTGGTTCAGCTGGCCCCGGATAGCGGCCCGGGCGTCGTTGACGCTCTGCCAGTCCGCCGCCTTCTCCTGCTGGCGGCGCAGCTGGTCCAGCTCTGCCATGACCTGCTCCGCCTGGGCCCTGGCCTCCCGGATGATCC
>CALWYI010000161.1 GCA_944385715.1 uncultured Oscillospiraceae bacterium
TTTCTGCCAGAATGTCCACGCCGTTCACAAGCAGGGCTTCCACCCTGGATTCAGGCTCCTCGGTGCCGGGTTCCTCCGTGCCGGGTTCCTCGGTGCCGGGCTCCTCGGTGCCGGGCTCCTCGGTACCGGGTTCCTCAGTGCCGGGCTCCTCTCCGCCAAGCAGCAGCTCACCGATCACCTCCGCTATCAGCTCATGGCCGTAGGCGTTGGGGTGGAAGTCCAGGTCTAAGTCTGAGAGGGACGTAAAGTGGGCGTTGCAGGGGTTGTCGTCTGCACCATCAAAGGCGGTGTATACATCCGCCAGGGTATATCCGAGGAGCACGCTGGCAGATGAAAGTGCTTGATTCAGCTGTGTAATACCCGCGTCGAAGGCATCGGCAATTGACTGTGCAGATGTGGCAAACACACCTGTCGCTTTATTGGCCGCATACTCGTACGGATGATACTGATTGGCCACGATAATCGTCGCGCTTTGATTCAGGGACTTAATTTTGGTGATGATAGCTGAAAAGTTTTTCGTAAGGTCAGCAATCGCTTCCTGCGCTTCTGGAGAATCCGGGAAACCTTTAATCACACTCACGGCAAAGAGCAGGATAACCGTATCACCGCCCATGAGTGCCGCTTTTATTTCTTCAGAAGTTTTCCCGGCAGTCGGATACGAGCTGTTGTATTGAGCGGCCAGATACTCATACAGCGCGCCCATCAGGTCGTTGCCGCCGATGGTGGTGGTGATGAGGTCGGCGTCGGACAAGGCGCTGGCGTTGGAAGAGTCCGTTACAACCTTCAGCAGGTCACTAGAGGTGGCCCCGTTTTCCGCCAGGTTGGTCAGATTATAGTCTTTAGCCGCTGCCACAAGCTCCGGGAAAGCTTGTTCCTCGCTTCCCAGTCCATATCCTTTGGTAATGCTGTCCCCCAGGGCCACATAGCGCTTTCCCTGGGCGAAGGCTGCCGTGGGCAGCAGGCCCAGCACCAGGCATAGACTCAGCAACACCGACAGAAATCGTCTTCTCATGCTCTTTTATCCTCCTTTGAATATCTTGCCTCCGCGACCACCCGCTCTCCGGGGCGGCGCACAGTATTACGAATACAGTATACCACGGAAAAAAACGAGGGCGGCGAACCTTACAAAATTGTAAAGTTCGCCGCCGCGAAAAAGCTATTGGTCCAGGGATGGATTCATATAGTAGATATTTTTTTCACCCAGCTTTTCCTTGGCCAGGCGGAGCCCCTCGCCGAAGCGCTGGAAGTGGACGATCTCCCGGGCCCGGAGGAACCGGATGGCGTCGGTGACGTCCGGGTCGTCGCTGAGGCGGAGGATGTTGTCGTAGGTCACCCGGGCCTTCTGCTCCGCCGCCAGATCCTCGGTGAGGTCGGCGATGACGTCGCCCTTCACGCCGATGCCGGCGGCATTCCAGGGGGCGCCGGAGGCGGCGGTGGGGTAGACGCCGGTGGTGTGGTCGGTGAAGTAGGCGGCGAAGCCGCCCTCACGGATCTGCTCGTCGGTGAGGTTTTTCGTCAGCTGGTGGACGATGGTGCCCACCATCTCCAGGTGGCCCAGCTCCTCGGTGCCGATATCGGTGAGAAGGCCCTTCAGCTCCGGGTAGGGCATGGAGTAGCGCTGGCTCAGGTAGCGCAGGGAGGCCCCCAGCTCGCCGTCGGGACCACCGTACTGGCTGATGATCCAGGAGGCCAGCTTGGGGTTGGGCCTGGTGATCCGCACGGGGTACTGGAGCCGTTTTTCATATACAAACATTATTTCTCTCCTCCTTTGGCGTCCCAGGGCCAGGGGTCGTCCAGCCAGGTGTAGCCGCCGGAGAGGGTGACGGCGGTCTGCTGGAGGGGGCCGTAGGCAGCCTCGTACCGCTGGCGGCCCTCTTTCGCGAGAGTCACGTAGTTGGTGTAGAGCTGCAGGGCCTCCTTATCCTCCCTGTGGGTGTCCAGGTACAGCCCCAGCTCGTTGATGGCGAAGTCCAGGGCCATCAGCTCGCACAGGGCGGTGTTGCCGCACTGCATCCGCTGCTGGGTCTCTTTAAAAAAGGGCAGGTGCAGGCCGGGGAAGAGGGTGCCGATGGCCAGCGCGTCCTTCTGATTGTAGCGCTGGGGGTTCTCACCCTGCATGGCCACATAGGGGAACACCATGCTGGCGCAGGCGCCGGGCAGGGAGCCCTCCATAACGTCGCACGCGACGGAAGTTTTGTTCTCCAAGGGTAGATGCCTCCTTCAGGGAAATAGAGGCGGGCGTCCGCCTCCAAGCCATCTTATGCGCCGGCAGGGGGGAGGGGAACCTTGAGGCATAGGGGATGCGGGCAGCGCATAGAGTGCATGGGGGGTGTTTCCATTGTTCCTGACGTTCAAAAAGTGGACGGCGCTCTATATTCTCTGCCTGCTGGGCCTATTTGTGATCTTCGGCGCGATCCTGTGGCGGGGCAGCGCGGTGAATGTATCCCGCAGCAACATCGTTCTCACCCCGGACACTCCGGTCCTCATCATCGACGCCGGTCACGGCGGGGAGGACGGCGGCGCGGTATCCGGCGACGGCACGCCGGAGGCGGGGATCAACCTGGCCATTGCCCTCCAGATGCGGGAGATCGCCCGCCTGGCGGGCCGGGAGGCGGTCCTCACCCGGGAGACGGACATCTCCCTCCACGGTGAGGGGGCGCAGACCCTGGCGGAGAAGAAGCGGGAGGAGCTGCAAAACGGGGGGGCCTTCTGCAACGAGGTCCCCGACGGCGTCCTCATCAGCATCCACCAGAACAGCCTGCCGGAGTTTCCCACCACTCAGGGGGCCCAGGTGTTCTTCGGTCCGGCGGAGGGGAGCGAGGCCCTGGCCCAGGGCCTTCAGGAGCGGCTCAATGCGACCGTCAACCAGCGGGAGAAGTCCTGCCGCCCCATCGGCGACGAGGTGTACCTGCTGGAGCACGCGGAGTGCCCCGCCGTCCTGGTGGAATGCGGATTTCTCTCCAACAGCGAGGAGACCGCCCGACTGAAGGACACGGCCTACCAGACAAGGCTGGCCTGCATCCTCGTGAGCGCCGCCATGGACCTGACGGGCGGGGGTTAAAAAAGGCTGGCCTTGCGGGGCAGCCTGTATTATAATGGTGTCGTCACCGGCCCGGAAGGGGACCGGGGCGGCAGGGGGGATCGGCCCTTTCTGCCAGATCGACCGGAGAGGGAGCGCACAGCTATGGCAGGGAAGGCAAGGACCGTTTTTTACTGTACCGCCTGCGGCAACGAGACCCCCAAGTGGGCGGGCCGCTGTCCGGCCTGCGGGGCCTGGAATACCATCGTGGAGCAGGAATCCGCGCCGAAGGGCCGGTCATCGGGCCGGGGCGGCATCGGAAAAACTGTAAAGGCAATTCCCATTACAGATATTGCGGAAGGGCAGGAGATCCGGTTTTCCACCGGGATGGGGGAGCTGGACCGGGTGCTGGGCGGCGGCGCGGTGAAGGGGTCCCTGGTGCTGGTGGGCGGCGCCCCCGGCATCGGGAAATCCACTCTGATGCTGCAGATCTCCAGCAGCCTCTGCCAGACCTTTTCCGTGCTGTACGTCTCCGGGGAGGAGTCGGTGGGCCAGCTGAAGCTGCGGGCCCAGCGGCTCCACGCCCTAGGCAGCCGCCTGCTGGTCCTGTCCGAGACCAACCTCTCCGACGTGCTGGCCGCCGTGGAGCAGGAGGGGCCGGATATCCTGATCATCGACTCCATCCAGACCCTCTACGACCCGGAGGCGGACAGCGCCCCCGGCAGCGTGGCCCAGGTGAAGGGCTGCACCATGGCCCTGATGCAGCTGGCCAAGAGCCAGGGGATCACCGTGTTCGTCATCGGCCACGTGAACAAGGAGGGCTCCATCGCCGGACCCAAGGTGCTGGAGCACATGGTGGACTGCGTGCTCTACTTCGAGGGGGACCAGCACCTGAACTACCGCATCCTCCGGGCGGCCAAGAACCGCTTTGGCGCCACCAAC
>CALWYI010000162.1 GCA_944385715.1 uncultured Oscillospiraceae bacterium
TCCTTCAGGTTCATGTCGGAGCAGGCCTCGTCGATGAGGTCGATGGCCTTGTCGGGGAGGAAGCGGTCGGTGATATACCGCTCGCTGAGGAGCACCGCCTGGCGGAGGATCCCCTCGGGGATCTTCACACCGTGGTAGCTCTCGTAGTAGTGGGCCACCCCCCGGAGGATCTCCATGGTGTCCTCCAGGTTGGGCTCGTTCACCGTCACCGGCTGGAAGCGGCGCTCCAGGGCGGTGTCCTTCTCGATGTGCTTGCGGTACTCGGTGAAGGTGGTGGCGCCGATGACCTGGATCTCCCCCCGGCTGAGGGCGGGCTTGAGGATGTTGGCGGCGTTCATGCTGCCCTCGGCGTCGCCGGCGCCCACGATGTTGTGGACCTCGTCGATGACGAGGATGATGTTGCCGCACTTGCGGATCTCCTCGATGAGGCCCTTCATGCGGCTTTCAAACTGGCCCCGGAACTGGGTGCCCGCCACCAGGGCGGTGAGGTCCAGCAGGAACACCTCCTTCTCCCGGAGCTTGAAGGGCACATCGCCCTTGGCAATCCGCTGGGCCAGGCCCTCGGCGATGGCGGTCTTGCCCACGCCGGGCTCGCCGATGAGGCAGGGGTTGTTCTTCTGCCGGCGGTTGAGGATCTGGACCACCCGCTCGATCTCCTGCTCCCGGCCGATCACCGCGTCCAGCTTGCCCGCCCGGGCCCGGTCGGTGAGGTTGATGCAGTAGCTGTCCAGGTACTTGCGCTTGGGGGCCTTGTCGGCCTTGCGCTCCCGGCCCTCGTGGCTGCGGCCGCCGCTGTTCTCCCCCTGGTTGGGGGCGGGGGCCTCCCCGCCGCCGAAGAGACGGCTGAGGAAGGGGAAGGTGGCGGTCTTGCCGTCCTCGCTGTCGTCCTCCTCGTCCTCCCGGGGGATCAGGCCCTCCATGGGCTCCGCCCCGCCGAAGGCCTGCATCATCTCGTCGGAGATGGCGTCCAGGTCCTCGTCGGTGATGCCCATGCGGCGCATCATATCGTCCACCTGGGGCAGGCCCAGGTCCTTGGCGCACTTGAGGCAGAGGCCCTCGTTGACGGTTTTGCCGTTTTCGATCTTGGAAATATATACCACCGCCACGCGCTTTTTACATCTGGAGCAAAGGGTAGGTTGCATAGTCAGTTACCTCCATTACAGGGAAGAGAAAAATGAGTGAGAGAAGAGGAAGCGGGCCAGGAAGGTCTCCCGGAGCAGTTCCTCGGATACATGATCGGTAAAGGCCATCAGAAGCCACAGGCCCAGCGTGGTGATGAGCCACCCCTCCGCCAGGCCGAACAGCCCGCCGCCAAAGGAGTTGAGGCCGTGGAGTCCCGGCAGCTTGAAGGTCAGGTTCAACAGCTTTGCCAGGAGCCGCAGCACAAGGCTCGCCAGCAGGAAGCATACCAGATAGGACAGGCTGTAGAGCAGGGAGCGCACCACCGTGTCGATCACTGTGTCCGCCACCTGGGTGCCCATCTCAATGAGCGCCTCCCGGGCGGAGTAGCCGGGGGTCTCCTCGCTGGAGAGGCCCAGCGTCTCCAGAAGGTCCAGGGCCTTCTCCCGGATGAAGTCGTTGGGGATGGCCTCCACCACCTGTTCCATCTCCGCCAGGGGGGAGATGGCCTCGATGCTCTCCGCCATCATCTCGTCCACCCGGGCCTCAATGGCCTCCGCCGTGGCGGGCCGAATCCGTTTTTCAATCAGGGTATCCGTTATAAAATTGGCCGCTCTGGCCGCCACGATCAGCGCCAGCACCAGCACGATCAGCCCCACCAGGCTCCTGAACAGGCCCCGCTTCGCCCCCCATACCACACACAACACCATAACAGCCGCCACGGCGACGTCTGTTATTATAGCAGGCAAAGACAAAAAAGGCCATCTCCTTTCTATGGGAAAGCGGGCATGCCCCGCCAGTTACGGCAGGAACCGCCAGGCCACGGTGCCGGTGATCACCATGGCGGTGCCGCCGGACTCCATGATGACGTGTCCCGCGTAGTCCGTCCCATCCAGCCGGGCGTGCTCCTGGAGGTCCCGGGTGTAGATCACCAGGCTGTCGCTGTAGAGGACCGCCAGGTAGTTCCCCGCCGCCGACATGTCCAGCACCTCCTCGGACAGCTCCAGGCTGGCCAGCTCCTGGCCCTCCAGGTCGAAGGTGGTGAGCTCACAGATGTTGCCCGCCTGATATCTGCCCAGCAGCAGGGCGCAGAAGTCCCTGCCGCCGAAGGCGTAGTCGTGGAGGTAGAGGCTGCCGTAGGGGTAGTCCAGGATCTGATTTCCCTCCAGGTCCGCCATGGCCAGCCGGGTATCGCACAGGGCCAGCAGCGTATCCTCCGCGCAGGCCACCTCCATAGGCAGGCCGTCCCGGATGGAACAGGAGGCCGTGAGCAGGGCCTCGGACAGGTCGTAGACCAGGAGCGTACTGCCGAACACGCTGTCCTGGGGCGCCAGACTCACCGCCACCACGGAGCGGCAGTCCGCCGTCACCAGGGCGTCGGTGAGGTAGCTGTCGTAGGAGTCAAAGCTGAACACCAGCTCACCGCTGCTATTATATACGGAAATGGAGGCCTTATAGCCGTTTTTTTCCTCCGTCACCGCCAGCCACCCGGAGCTGTTGAGCCGGGCGGAGTAGTAGCGCAGGCCGCTGGAGAGGGCCATCTCCCGGCGGGCGCCGGTCTCATCCAGCAGGTACAGGCTGCTGCCCCCCACGTCGCACACCGCCGCCACGTCGCCGCCCACCGACACCATGGGGTTGGTCATGCTCACAGGCAGGCTGTAGCGGATGGCGCCGTCGTCGCTGAGGAGTTGGACCGTGTTCTGGTTGGCCACCAACAGGTCCTCCCCCAGCAGGGCGAAGCGGTTGTTCCCGTCGGCCACATATGCGTAGTAGTTCTGTCCCGCGCCGCTGTCGCCGTACATGAGCCAGCGCCGCAGGGAGGCGAAGTGGTTGCCGTCCTCCATGGTGGTGAGCACCACGACCACCAGCACCACCGCAAGTAACAGCAACAGCTTGGAAAGGCCCTTTGGGGCAACGCGCCTGGCTTTCTCCCCGGCAGCATCCTGCTTTTGCTTAGACTCTTCGGCAGCTGGAAGCACTTCTTCCTGATTCACTTGTCTCTCGTCATCCATTGCCATTGAGACGCTCATCCTCATACCAAAGTTTTGTGAGATACAATCCCCCCGGCGGCACCGTGGGTCCCGCGAGAGTCCGATTGCCGCTGCTGAGGATCACCGGGATATCCTCCGGCGTCAGCTTCCCCTCGGCGGCATAGAGCACGGTGCCGGTAATGGCCCGCACCATGTTATATAGAAACCCGTTGGCGCAGACCTTCAGCTCCAGAAGGTCCCCGCTGCGGGTGACATAGCAGTAGTAGATGGTCCGCACCGTGGTTTTCGTCTCCGTGCCCACGCTGCGCACTGCCCGAAAGTCGTGGGTTCCCTCGAAGGCCCGGGCCGCCCGGTCCATCACCGTCTCGTCCAGGCGCTTGGGATAGAAGTAGGCGCGGTTGACATAAAACGGATTCCGGATCCGGGAGTTGAAGATCCGGTAGGTGTACTCCTTTTTCAGGCAGGAGCCGATGGCGTTGAAGTCCTCCGCCACATCGAAGGCCCGGCAGACCACAATATCCTCCGGCAGGCGGGTATTCACCGCCAGGGGAATCCGGTCGGCGGGGATGGTGGATGTCGTACGGAAGTTGGCGATGTAGTACTCCGCATGGACCCCGGCGTCGGTGCGGCCGCAGCCGGTGACCTTCACCGGGTGGCAGCAGACGGTGGTCAGGGCCTTCTCCAGGGTCTCCGCCACAGTGACCTCCGTCTTCTGGACCTGCCAGCCGTGGTAGGCCGTACCATTATACATCAGATGCAGAGCAATATTCCGCATAGCTGTCTCCTGAGTACATCAGTGATATTTGTCACGCCGCCGGTACAATGTCCGCTACCACC
>CALWYI010000163.1 GCA_944385715.1 uncultured Oscillospiraceae bacterium
CTCCTATGACCTTGTGGGCTTTATCCCCGTGGAGGAACTGATGAAACAGGAAACGGCATGACCGAAGCCATGCCGTTTCCTGCAAAAATCAATATTACTTTCTTATGACCCCCGGCCAATTTCCCGGGGCGCTTTTTTCTCCCGTCCGCCGAAAAGGGGTGACTTGCGGGCCCCCCTCGTGTATAATGGGAGGCAGAGCCGGGGCGGACGGCCCCGGGGGAGAGGAGCGCGGATATGAACGAAGCATTGCTGGCAGAGGCCCGGGCCATCGGGCATGATTTACATAACATTTTTGAGGACATCCACGAGCACCCCGAGCTGGGCAACCGGGAGGACCGCACGGCGGCGCTGATCCGGCAGCGGCTGGCGGCGCTGGGGTGGGAGGTCGCCCACGTGGCGGGCACCGGCACTGTGGGCCTCCTCCGGGGGGGCGGGCCGGGCCCCACCGTGGCCATCCGGGCGGATATCGACGCCCTGCCCATCACCGAGGAGACGGGGCTGCCCTACGCCTCCCGGACCCCCGGCGTGATGCACGCCTGCGGCCACGACTTCCACACCGCCGCCCTGCTGGGAGCCGCCCAGCTGCTGGCGAAGCGGCGGGAGACCCTTGCGGGGAACGTGAAGCTCTTTTTCCAGCCAGACGAGGAGGGGGACGGCGGCGCCGCCCGGATGATCGCCGCGGGCTGCATGGAGGATCCCCATGTGGACGCCGCTTTCTGCTGCCATGTGGAGAGCGGCATCCCCACGGGGACGGTGTCCGTCCGCTCGGGGCCCATCTGCGCTGCCTCCAACCCCTTTGCCATCACCCTCCAAGGCCGGGGCTCCCACGGGGCCAAGCCCCACCTGGGCACCGATGTCATCGTGGCGGGAGCTCAGATCGTCACCGCCCTCCAGACCATTGCCAGCCGCCGTACCTCCCCCACGGAACCGGTGGTGGTGACGGTGGGCACCTTCCACAGCGGCACCGCCGGCAACGTCCTGGCGGAGACGGCGGAGCTGACGGGTATCCTCCGCACCATGGGCGGCGAAGCTCGGGAGCGGGTGAAAGGAGACTTCCGGAGCATTGTCTCCGGCATCGCCGTTGCCATGGGGGTAGAGGCGGAGATCACCATTTTTGAGAGTTACCCCGGCTGCCGGAATGATCCGACCATGACGGAGCTGCTCCGCCGGGCGGCGGGGGAGGTCCTGGGCCGGGAGAACGTGTGGGAGCTGCCGGAGCCCTCCCTGGGTACCGACGACTTCGGCTACTTCAGCGACGCGGTTCCCGGCTGCTATTACTACGTCGGCGTGGGCAGCGAGGCCAAGGGCTTCACCTTCCCCAACCACAACCCCCGCTTTGCCGCGGACCCGGAGGCCCTGCCCCTGGCGGCGGCGGTCCACGTCCAGACGGTGCTGGATTTCCTGGGAGGTGACAGGCCATGATCTTTCCGCCCCTGCTGCAAAAAGGGGACGCGGTCCTGCTGGTGTCCCCCTCCTCGCCCCTGACGGAGAAGCAGCCCATTGAGGACGTGGCCCGGGCGGTGGAGGATATGGGCTACCGGGTACGGATCGGGGACTCCTGCCGGGAAAAAACCGCCTGCGGCTATGCGGCGGCCTCCCCGGAGACCCGTGCGAGAGACATCAACGAGGGGTTCGCCGACCCGGATATCAAGGGGATCTGGTGTACCCGGGGCGGCAGCACCGCCGCCCGGATGCTGCCCCTGCTGGAGTATGAGCTGATCCGGGCAAATCCCAAGGTGCTGCTGGGCTTCAGCGACGTGACCAGCCTCCACATGGCCCTCCAGCAGCGCTGCGGTCTGGTGACCTACCACGGTCCCACCGCCAACCGCCTGCTCCAGTCGGCGCCCGACGACTTCACCTGGCGGAGCCTTGCAGCGGCCCTCCACATGGGGGACTGCCTCCGCGTCCAGAATCCACCGGAGGAGCCCATCCTGCCCCTGCGGCCGGGAAGAGCCAGCGGGGTGCTGACCGGCGGGAATCTGTCCCTGGTGACCGCCTCGCTGGCCACCCACTGGGAGATCGACACGGCGGAGAAGGTGCTGTACCTGGAGGATATCGGGGAGGCGGTATACGCCCTGGAGCGGATGCTGAACCAGCTGCGCTGGGCGGGTATCCTGGACCGAGCGGCGGCGGTGGTGCTGGGGCCCTTCACCAGCTGCCGCAACGCCTACCGGGAGGACTACGGGCCGGAGGCGCTGCTGCGGGACTTCTTTGCCGACTACCCCAAGCCGGTCGTCGCCAACGTCCGCTCCGCCCACTGCATGCCTATGGTGACGCTGCCCCTGGGGGCCTGCTGTCAGGTGGACGGGGACCGGGGAGAGCTGACGGTGTTCCGGCGGTGAGGACCCGCCTGCTCAGATGAAAAAAGAAAACAGCCCCCGGGACCATGTCCCGGGGGCTCAGTCTGTCGAAAAAGCCTCGCAGAGTTTCGCCGCTCGCAGGCGGCGAAATAAAGTCAGGTCGTTTTTCCGGCGGCGTGTACGTCGGAAAAACACTTTGCGGCCCGCAGCGTCGAAATGTCCGCTTTATGCGGACATGAGGCGCGATACCGGGCCGAAGCCCTTTCTCAAAAAAGTGGCGCAGCCACTTTTTTGACACGCTGAGCCCCCGGGACCATGTCCCGGGGGCTGTTTTGGCTTTGTACAGGGGAGCTTACTTGCCGAAGTTCTCGATGATGTCCACGATCTCCATGCCGATGCGCTTCTGGGCTTCCTTGGTGGCGGCGCCGATGTGGGGGGTGCAGGAGACGTTGGGGTGGTCGATGAGGGCCTTGTTCGTGGGGGGCTCGTCGGCGTACACATCCAGGCCGGCGGCACGGACCTTGCCGGAGTTCAGGGCCTCCAGCAGATCGTCCTCGTTGACGTTGTCGCCCCGGGAGGTGTTGATGAACACCACGCCGTCCTTCATCTTGTCGATGTTCTCCTTGCAGATCAGCTTCACGCCGTTGAGGGAGGGGGTGTGGAGGGAGATGAAGTCGGCCTTGGCCAGCAGCTCGTCCAGCTCCACATACTTCATGCCCATCTGCTCCTCGATGCCGGGCACATGGAAGATATCCTGGGCGATGACCTCCATGCCGATGCCCTTGGCCATGCGGCCCAGAGCCTGGCCGATGCGGCCGAAGCCGATGATGCCCAGGGTCTTGCCGCCCAGCTCAAAGCCCTTGCCGTAGGCCTTCTTCTCCCACTTGCCTTCCCGCATGGTGTGGCCCGCCACGGAGATGAACCGGGCGCAGGAGAACATGTGGGCCATGGCCAGCTCCGCCACGGAGTTGGAGGAGGCGCGGGGGGTGTTCTTCACGGTGATGCCGGCTTCCTCGGCGTACTTGACGTCGATGTTGTCCACGCCCACGCCGCCGCGGATGATGAGCTTGAGCTTGCCGCCCTTGGCCGCGTCGATATGGTTGGCACGGACCTTGGTGGCGCTGCGGACCACTACGGCGTCGAACTCGCGGAGAGCGGCGCCCAGCTCCTCGGGGGCGTAGAACTGCTCCACTACCTCATGGCCGTTGGCCTTCAGCTGCTCCAGGGCGGTCTTGTCCATGCCGTCGGTAACCAGAATTCTCATAGGTATCGTCTCCTCAATCAAACGGTATTCATACTTTTTCTTGTAAGAAAAAGTATCAAAAAGAACTTTTGCGCGAAACTCTGTTTCGCTTATATGTTTCCGGTGTGAGACAAATCTCAATAAAGATGTCCCCGGCGAAACAGAGTTTCGCCGTAAAGTTTTTCTTTTGCTTCTTTTCTTTGTTCACAAAGAAAAGAAGGTGCGTCCCCCGTATGGCCTCAGGCGTTCTCCGCCTCGAACTTCTTCAGGAACTCCACCAGGGCCTCCACGCCCTCCTTGGGCATGGCGTTGTAGATGCTGGCCCGCAGGCCGCCCACGCTCTTGTGGCCCTTCAGGTTGTCGTAGCCGGCAGCCTTGGT
>CALWYI010000164.1 GCA_944385715.1 uncultured Oscillospiraceae bacterium
TGTCCCCGGCGGCGTTTTGGTCACTTTTTCGCCGAGGAAAAAGTGACCCGGGTCCGGGCCGGGGAGGCCCGGGAGCTACAGCCCAGAAGCGGCTGGCTTCGGACGCACCGGAACCCGGCGGCAGGCCGGGAGGCTGAGGGCCGCCGCCCTCAGACAGACAGCTTCCCCCCCTGGGTGTGGAACACCCTCCCCTGGAGGAGCCCCCCCAGCCGGTCGTCCTCACAGCAGGTGATGAACACCTGCCCCCCGCCGATGCGGTTGAGGACAAACTCCTGCCGCCGGGGGTCCAGCTCGCTGAGCACGTCGTCCAGCAGCAGCACCGGGTACTCCCCCAGGATCTCCCGGTGGATCTCCCTTGCCGCCAGCTTCAAGGACAGCGCCGCCGTCCGGGTCTGGCCCTGGGAGGCGAAGGACCGGGCGCTGACGCCGTCCAGCAGCACCTCCAGGTCGTCCTTGTGGGGGCCCGACAGGCACTGCCGGGAGGACACCTCCGCGTAGTGGTGCTGCCGCTGGTGCTCCAGCAGCTGGGCCACCAGCTGCCGGTGGTCCGCCATGGGGTCCGTCACCGTCTTCACCGTCTGATACCGGACGGTGAGGTTCTCCCGCCCCCCGGAGCACTCCCGGTGGGCCGCGGCGGCGCTCTCATTGAGCAGTTCCGCGAACCGGGAGCGGTAGTGGATGATCACCGCCCCGGTCTCCGCCATGCGGAGGTTGAAGTCCGGCAGGGTGGCGATGAGGTCCGGCCGCTGGTCGCAGTCCCGGAGGATCCTCGTCTTGTGCTCGTGGAGCCGGTTATACTCCGAGAGGGCCTCGGCGTACTTCGGCCGCAGCTGACAGAGGGACATATCCATGAACTTCCGCCGCTCCGCGGCCCCCGAGCGGATGATCTGCAAGTCCTCCGGGGCGAAGAACACGGTATTCAGGACCTGACCCAGGGCGGAGGCGGATTTGGCGGGGACGCCGTTGACGGTGATTTTCTTCTTCCGGCCCCGGAAGGACTCGATCCTGCTGATAAATGCGCGGTCCCGGCTGGTGATGCTGCCCTCCACCCGGAAACCCTCGGTGTCAAAGCGGATCAGCTCCCGGTCTCCCCGGGTCCGGGGGGACTTCCCACTGGAGAGGCAGAAGATGGCCTCCAGGAGATTGGTCTTCCCCTGGGCGTTCTCTCCCCAGATCACGTTGCACACCGGGTCGAAGTCCACCCGCTCCTGGGCGTAGTTGCGGAAATTCTCCAGGTACAGGCTATTGATCCGCATAGGCTACCGCGTACTGTTTTCCCTGGAAGGACACCCTGTCCCCGGGGCGGAGCTTCTTCCCCCGCTGGAGGCAGACCTCCCCGTTGACGGACACTTCGCCCTCCTGGATGAGGACCTTGGCCTCCCCGCCGGAGGAGACAAGGTTGGCGAATTTCATCATGTCCTGGAGCTTGATGAACTCCGTGGTGATGGCAATGGTTTCCATAACAGTATACCCTCTCAGCTGTTTTTCAGCCGCACCGGCAGCACCATGTAGAGGAAGTTCTCCTCCCCCTCCAGGGGCACGATGATGCAGGGGGAGATGCCGGTGTTCAGCTCCATGCGGACGCTGTCCGCCGGGCAGTATTTGAGGGCCTCCAGGAGATAGCGGTTGTTGAAGCCGATCTCCAGGTCCTTTCCGTCGCCGGCGATCTTGCACACGTCCCGGGCCTCGCCGTTGGCGGTCTTGGCGGAGAGGGATACCTTGTCCATGCCGAATACGCAGCGCACCGGGCTCTTCTGCTTGTCGGAGATCACCACGCTGACCCGGTCGATGGAGGAGATGAGGGTTTTGGTATCCACAGTGAGCTGGATGGGGTTGGCCCGTGGAATGGCGGTCTTATAGTCCAGGAATTCCCCCTCCAGCCGCCGGCAGATCAGCTGGGTGGGGCCCACCTCGAAGAGGAGGTGCCGGTTGCCCAGGGTGACGGCGGCCAGGTCGTCGGTGTCCTCGCAGATCTTTTCCACCTCGCTGAGGGCGGAGCCGGGGGCCACGAAGGAGAAGGCGCCGCCGTCGATCTTTTCCACAGGCTCCCGCCGCAGGGCCAGCCGGAAGCCGTCCACCGCCACCATGGTGAGCCCCTTCTCCCCGATCTCAAAGAGGGAGCCGGTGTGGACCGGCCGGGCCTCGTTGGTGGACACGGCGAAGGAGGTCTCGCCGATCATGGCGCGCAGCACCTTCTGCTGGATCTGGAAGGAGAACTGGTCCTCCACCTCCGGCAGGTCCGGGTAGTCGGCGGCGGAGATGGCGGAGAGGTCGTAGGCCGCGTCGCCGCAGGTCAGCTTCACGTTCAGGTTCTTGTCGGAGGCGAACACGACGATATCGTCGGGCAGGCGGCGGATCATGTCGCCGAAGAGCCGGGCGCTGAGGACCAGGGAGCCGCCCTCGGTGACGTCGGCGGTCACGGTGGTGCGGATGCCGGTCTGCATGTTGTAGCCGGAGACGGTTAGATGGGCGTCGGCCTCCAGCAGCAGGCCCTCCAGGGCGGGGATGGAGCTCTTGGGGGACACGGCCCGGGAGGCGGTGTTCACCGCTGCCAGCAGCAGCGCCTTTTCACAGGAAAATTTCATGGGCTGTATTCCTTTCTTTCTGCCGGCAGAAGGAATAACGTGCCGTACAGAAGCATAAACTGGTATATTTTTCAGTAGTAGGGGCAGTAGGGCGAAAATTTGTGGATAAGCCGCGAAAGCTGTTGAAGGACAAGGCTTTGCGGCTCCACAGGGGTATGTGGAAAAGGGGGAAGCTTGTCCACCGGTTTCCACAGGGTAGGTGTATGGAGGGATCTTCCACAGGCTGTGTGGAAAACTTTTTGTGGAAACGGTGGAAAATTCAGGGGAAAATGTTGATAACCCCCTGGCTCCGCCGCTATTTCTTGGAGTTGATGTTGGTGATGATGGCTTTGACGGTTTCGGCGAAGGCCGGGTCCTTCTTCATTTTCTTCTCCACCTGCTCGATGGAGTGGAGGACGGTGGTGTGGTCCCGGCCGCTGAACTCGAGGCCCGTGTCGCTGAGGGAGTTGCTGGTCATCCGCCGGATCAGGTACATAGCGATCTGCCGGGCGTTGACGCAGTCCCGGCTCCGGGACTGGCCCCGGATCTGGTCCTCCTCCAGCCGGAAGTACCGGCTGATCTCCTTGATGATGCTGTCGGCGGTGATGATGAACTCGTTGGACTTGCTCATATCCTGGATGGCCCGGTCCACGGCGTGCTTGTCGATCTCGCTGCCCTCCAGGTCCCGGAAGGCCTTGATCTTCTTCACCGTGCCCTCCAGCTGCCGCACGTTGGCGGTGATCTTGGCGGCGATGTAGGCGGCGATCTCGTCGGTGAGGACGATGCCCAGCTGGGCGGCCTTGTTCTTGATGATGGCGATGCGGGTCTCCAGGTCCGGCGGCTGTACGTCCACCAGGAGGCCCCACTCGAATCTGGTCCGCAGCCGGTCGTCCAGCTGCGCCATCTCGTGGGGCGGCCGGTCGGAGGTGAGGACGATCTGCTTCTTGCTCTCGTAGAGGGTGTTGAAGGTGTGGAAGAACTCGTTCTGGGTCTCCACCTTGCCGGCCACGAACTGGATATCGTCCACCAGCATCAGGTCCGCCTCCCGGTACTTGGTGCGGAAGTCGCCGGCCTTGCCGGTGCGGACGGACTCGATGAAGTCGTTGATGAACTCGTCCCCCTTGATGTACACGATCCGGGCGCTGCGGTTGTTCTGCCGGATCACGTGGGCGATGGCGTAAAGGAGGTGGGTCTTGCCCAGCCCCGAGTCGCCGTAGATGAAGAGGGGGTTGTAGTGCTGGCCCGGCGCGTCGGCCACCGCCCGGGCGGCGGAGCAGGCCAGCTTGTTGGAGGGGCCCACCACGAAGGTCTC
>CALWYI010000165.1 GCA_944385715.1 uncultured Oscillospiraceae bacterium
TACTGGTCGCCCCGGCCCCGGCCGTTCATGTTGGGGATGCCCTTGCCCTTGAGGCGGAAGGTGGTGCCGGTCTGGGTGCCCTCGGGGATATCGTACTTCACTTTGCCGTCGATGGTGGGGATCTCCATCTCGCCGCCCAGCACCGCCTGGGTGAAGGTGATGGGGGCCTCGCACAGCACCGACGTGCCCTCCCGCCGGAACAGGGGGTGGGGCCGCACGGAGATCACCAGCAGCAGGTCCCCGGCGGGTCCGCCGTTGCGCCCGGCGTTGCCCTGGCCCCGCAGGGAGATGGTCTGGCCGTCGTCGATGCCGGCGGGAATGGTGACCTTCACGGTCTTGCGCCGCCGGACCTGACCGCTGCCGCCGCAGTCCTTGCAGGGGGTGTTCACGATCTTGCCCTTGCCGCCGCAGCGGGGGCAGGGGCCGGTGGTGGCGAAGACGCCCATGGGAGTCTGCCGCCGCTGCTGGACCTGGCCGCTGCCGTGGCAGTTGGGGCAGGTCTCCGGATTGGTACCCGGAGCCGCGCCGCTGCCGTGGCAGGTGTCGCACTGCTCCACCCGCTCCAGGGAGACCTCCTTCTCACAGCCGAAGGCCGCCTCCTCAAAGGTGATGGTAAGGCCCATCCTGAGGCTCTCCCCCCGCTGGGGGCCGGTGCGGCTGCGGGTACCGCCGCCAAAGCCGCCGCCGAAGAAGCTGCCGAAGATATCCCCCAGGTCGCCGAAGTCGAAGCCGCCCTCGAACCCGCCGCCGAAGCCGCCGGCCCCCGCGCCGTAGCTGGGGTCCACTCCGGCGAAGCCGAACTGGTCGTAGCGCTGGCGCTTGTCGCTGTCGCTGAGGACCTCATAGGCCTCGTTGATCTCCTTGAACCGGGCCTCAGCCTCCTTGTCGCCGGGGTTCAGGTCCGGGTGGTTCTCCTTGGCCAGCTTCCGATAGGCCTTCTTGATCTCCGCGTCCGTGGCGCCCTTCTGGACGCCCAGGACCTCATAGTAATCTCGTTTCTGTTCTGCCATCCACGCTCACATCCAATCTGCCGCGGGAATCCTCCCGCACCGATGTCTAAACATTCCAAATGGGGCGGAGTCCTCCCCCGTCCCATTGGAATGACAAACCGTCAAATCGCTTACTTCTTCTCGTCGTCGTCCACGACCTTGTAGTCGGCGTCGTAGTACTGCTGGCCGCCGTTGTCGCCGGCGGCCTGGCCGCCCATGTCGGGGCCGGCGCCCTGGGGATTGGCCTGCTGATAGAGCTTCTCGCTGACGGCGTAGAAGGCCTGCTGCAGCTCCTCGGTGGCGGCCTTGATGGCGGCGGTATCCTCGCCCTTGAGCTTCTCCTTCAGGTTGTCGATGCCGCTCTGGACCTTGCTCTTGTCCTCGGCAGGGATCTTGTCGCCCACCTCGCTGAGGGTCTTCTCCGCCTGATAGACCATCTGGTCGGCGTTGTTACGGGTCTCCACCGCCTCCTTGATCCGGGCGTCCTCGGCGGCGTACTGCTCCGCCTCCTTGACGGCCTTCTCAATGTCCTCCTTGGACATGTTGGTGGAGGAGGTGATGGTGATGTGCTGCTCCTTGCCGGTGCCAAGATCCTTGGCGCTGACGTTCACGATGCCGTTGGCGTCGATGTCGAAGGTGACCTCGATCTGCGGCACGCCCCGGCGGGCCGGAGCGATGCCGTCCAGGTGGAAGCGGCCCAGGCTCTTGTTGGCCGCGGCCATCTCGCGCTCTCCCTGGAGGACGTTGACCTCCACGCTGGTCTGGTTATCCGCCGCGGTGGAGAAGATCTGGCTCTTCTTGGCGGGGATGGTGGTGTTGCGCTCGATGAGGCGGGTGCACACGCCTCCCATGGTCTCAATGCCCAGGGACAGGGGGGTGACGTCCAGCAGCAGCAGGCCCTTCACATCGCCGGTGAGAACGCCGGCCTGAATGGCGGCGCCCATGGCCACGCACTCGTCGGGGTTGATGCCCTTGAAGCCCTCCTTGCCGGTGATCTTCTTCACGGCCTCCTGGACCGCGGGGATACGGCTGGAGCCGCCCACCAGCAGGACCTTGGAGATATCGCTGCCGCTGAGGCCGGCGTCGCCCATGGCCTGGCGCACGGGGCCCATGGTGGCCTCCACCAGGTGGGCGGTGAGCTCATTGAACTTGGCCCGGGTCAGAGTGACATCCAGGTGCTTGGGGCCGGTGGCGTCGGCGGTGATATAGGGCAGGTTGATGTTGCTGCTGGTCACGCCGGAGAGCTCGATCTTGGCCTTCTCGGCGGCCTCCTTCAGCCGCTGCATGGCCACCTTGTCGCCGCTGAGGTCGATGCCCTCGGCCTTCTTGAACTCGGAGACCAGGTACTTCATGATGCACTCGTCGAAGTCGTCGCCGCCCAGGCGGTTGTTGCCGGCGGTGGCCAGCACCTCGATGACGCCGTCGCCGATCTCCAGGATAGACACATCGAAGGTGCCGCCGCCCAGATCGTAGACCATGATCTTCTGGTCGTTCTCCTTGTCCAGGCCGTAGGCCAGGGCCGCGGCGGTGGGCTCGTTGATGATGCGCTTGACCTCAAGGCCCGCGATCTTGCCGGCGTCCTTGGTGGCCTGGCGCTGGGCGTCGGTGAAGTAGGCAGGGACGGTGATGACCGCCTCGGTGACGGGGGAGCCCAGATAGGCCTCGGCGTCCGCCTTCAGCTTCTGGAGCACCATGGCGGAGATCTCCTGGGGGGTATACTTCTTGCCGTCAATGGTCACTTTGTAGTCGCTGCCCATCTCACGCTTGATGGAGGAGATGGTGCGGTCGGGGTTGGTGATGGCCTGGCGCTTTGCCACCTGGCCCACCATGCGCTCGCCGGTCTTGGAAAACGCCACCACGGACGGGGTGGTGCGGTTGCCCTCGGCGTTGGTGATGACGGTGGCCTCGCCGCCCTCCATCACGGCAACACAGGAATTGGTAGTACCAAGATCAATACCGATTACTTTAGACATAATGTTGTCCTCCTAAATCTATAGAAAATATTTTTTACTTATATTATCATGCCCCATCTTCGGGGAATCAGAAAACGCGTTCTCAGTTGGCCACTTGCACCGTGGCGAACCGGATCACCCGGTCCCCCAGCAGGAAGCCTTTTTGGAACACCTGGGCCACTACGTTCTCGCCCAGGTTCTCATCGTCCACATGCATCACGGCGTTGTGCCGCTCGGGGTCAAAGGGCTGGCCCGCCGGGTCGATAACCGTGACCCCCAGCTTCTCCAGAATGCCCTGGAGCTGGTGGAAGATCATCTCCATGCCCTTCTTGTGGACGTTGTCCTCGTCGCCGGCCTGGGTCACCGCCCGCTCCAGGTTGTCGTAGACCTCCAGGAACTTGGCGATGGTGTCAAGCTTGGCGTCCTGGTAGATGGTCTCCTTCTCCCGGGTGGTGCGCTTGCGGTAGTTGTCGTACTCCGCCGCCAGGCGCAGGTGCTGGTCGTTGAGGGCGGCCAGCTGGCCCGCCAGCTTCTCCATTTTTTCCATCTGCTCCCGGGTGACGGTGTAGGTCTCCTCCGCCGGTTCCTCCTGGCGGTACTCCTCCGTCACCTCCTGGGGCTGGTCGGGGCAGGTATTCTTCTCCTGCTCCTCCTGGGGAGCGTTCTTTTCTTTCTTGCTCACGGTATATCGTCCTCCTTCGGGGGTAACTGGTTATTCTTTCCAAACATCTTGGTGAGGCTCTCGGCAAAGTAGCTCAGCCGGGCCGCCACCGTGGCGTAGTCCATGCGGGTGGGTCCCACCACGCCGATGAGGCCCCGCATATTGTCGCCGATATCGTAGCTGGCCACCACCACGCTGGCGTCCTTCAGGGCCTCGCTGACGTTCTCCGGGCCGATGAGGATCTGCATGGG
>CALWYI010000166.1 GCA_944385715.1 uncultured Oscillospiraceae bacterium
CTTCCAACCTGGTACCCCAGGGAGGTCCTTAGGGGGGAACCCCCTAAGCGGGTTTTTCGTCTATTTTTGCCCGGTCAAAAATCGACCCCAGCGGAGCGTTCCCGCTCAAGCTGGAGGGCTTGAACTGAGAAATCGGAGAAGGAAACTCATCTGTCTGCCGAACGTCACCACTGCTCCGAAACGCGCAAAAAAGGGCCCCGCCGAAGCGGAGCCCTTTTGAAATGGTTTTCTTACTTGTGGTCCACGGAGTACATGTGCTTGATGAGCTCCAGCACCTTGTTGGAGTAACCCATCTCGTTGTCGTACCAGGACACGACCTTCACGAAGGTGTCGGTCAGAGCGATACCGGCCTTGGCATCGAAGATGGAGGTGCGGGCGTCACCCAGGAAGTCGCTGGAGACCACATCCTCGTCGGTGTAGCCCAGGATGCCCTTCAGCTCGCCCTCGGAGGCGGCCTTCATGGCGGCGCAGATCTCATCGTACTTGGCGGGCTTGGCCAGGTTCACGGTCAGGTCCACCACGGACACGTCCAGGGTGGGAACACGCATGGACATACCGGTGAGCTTGCCGTTCAAGGAGGGGATAACCTTGCCCACGGCCTTGGCGGCGCCGGTGGAGGAGGGGATGATGTTGCCGGAGGCAGCGCGGCCGCCGCGCCAGTCCTTCATGGACACGCCGTCAACGGTCTTCTGGGTGGCGGTGGTGGAGTGGACGGTGGTCATGAGGCCGTCGGTGATGCCCCAGTTGTCGTTGAGGACCTTGGCGATGGGGGCCAGGCAGTTGGTGGTGCAGGAGGCGTTGGAGACGAAGGTCATGTCGCTGGTGTACTTGTCCAGATTCACGCCGCAGACGAACATGGGGGTGTCGTCCTTGGAGGGGGCGGACATGATGACCTTCTTGGCGCCGGCGTCGATGTGGCCCTGGGCCTTCTCCTTGGTCAGGAACAGGCCGGTGGACTCCACCACGTACTCAGCGCCCAGCTTGGCCCAGGGCAGGTCGGCAGGGTTGCGCTCCGCGGAGATGGGGATCTCCTTGCCGTTAACCACGATGGCGTTCTCGGTGGAAGAGACCTCACCCTTGAACTGGCCGTGCATGGTGTCATACTTCAGCATGTAAGCCAGGTAATCAGCGGGGCACAGGTCATTGATGCCAACGATCTCGATCTCGGGGTGGTTGATGCTGGCGCGGAAAACCATGCGGCCGATGCGGCCAAAACCATTGATACCAACTTTGATGCTCATAGTGAAAAACTCCTCTCAAATTCTTAAAAGGTTTTCTAGCGTTATTATACACCGCACTTTTTTAATTGAAAAGTATTTTTTGTGAGATTTTTGACATTCCTATAATTTTCTTGTAATTTTGACAAAATTTTGATATGATACCTCTGCAATAACAGGAAAAATGACATCGAATCCCGGTGGAGGATTTTACCTTCCCATTTTTGCCGGTGATTGCGCAGACTAAAAGCCGGGAGGTGCCCTATGACCACAGAAGACAACGAGAAAAGAAACGAGCTGGGCGAGGTGCTGCAGCAGGTATCCGGCCAGCTGCGCAGCTCCCTGAACAACATATACCGCTCCCTGGAGCGCATCGCCCCCCCGGAGCTGCGGGACCAGGAGGCGGGGCTGGATGTGGACGCGGCCATTCTCTGTCAGAGCTACTACCGGATTCTGCGCCTTGCCAACAATCTCTCCGACGCCGCCACCCTGGACAAGCCCATCCGGGCACGACTCCGCAACGACGACATCGTGGGCTTCTGCCGGGATATGATCCGCCGGGTCCAGATGCCGGCGGAGCTTATGGGACTGGAGCTGGACTTCCGGTGCGCCAAGAGCTCCCACATCATCGCCATGGACCGGGACCGGCTGGAGCGGCTGCTGCTGAATCTCCTCTCCAACGCCTTTAAGTTTACCCCGAAAGGGGGCCGCGTAACCCTGGAGGTACGGGTGGAGCCCAAGCGGGTGGAACTGCGGCTGTCGGACACCGGCTGCGGCATCGCCCCGGAGCTGCTGGAGACGGTGTTTGACCGCTACCTCCACACCGAGCGCATCGATCCCCCGCCCCACGGTCTGGGGCTGGGCCTGCCCATCTGCCGGCGGATCGCCCAGGAGCACGGCGGCAGCCTGCTGCTGACCTCCCGTCCCGGCGAGGGCACCACCGTCACGGTGTCCCTGCCCAACCAGAAGGCCGCCGTCCAGGAGCTGAACACCTTTATTGTGGACTACTCCGGCGGCTTCAACCCCATTCTGCTGGAACTCTGTGACGCCCTGCCCAAGCAGGCGTTCACCCAGAAATTCCTGGACTGATACACAGCGAGGAGGTCCCTATGACACAGAAAAAGGTACTGGTGGGCATGAGCGGCGGCGTGGACAGCGCCGCCGCCGCCGCGCTGCTGCTGGAGCGGGGCTATGCGGTCACCGGCTGCCTTCTGCGCCTCCACCTGGGACCGGAGGCCCCCCTCTGGGCCCGGAATCTGGCCGACGCCCAGGCGGTGGCGGAAAAGCTGGGCATCCGGCTCCTCTGCGCCGACTACAGCGCCCTCTTCCGCCGCCAGGTGATGGACTACTTTGCCGCCGCTTACCGGGCGGGGCTTACGCCGAATCCCTGCGTGAAGTGCAACGAGCACGTCAAATTTGCCGCCCTCTGCCGGGAGGCGGACGCCATGGGAATTCCCTGTATCGCCACCGGTCACTACGCCCAGGTGGACCAGGACCCCGCCTCCGGCCGGGCCCGGCTCCTCCGGGGTGCGGACCGGAGGAAGGATCAGAGCTACTTCCTCTATCCCCTGTCCCAGGGGGTGCTCCGGCGGCTGCTGCTGCCCATCGGGGGCTATACAAAGGAGGCGGTCCGCGACCTGGCGGAGGCGCAGGGCCTTGTCAACGCCCGGAAGCGGGACAGCCAGGACATCTGCTTCATCCCCGGCGGGGACTACGGCGCTTTCCTGGAAGCCCGGGGCCTTGTCTCCCCACCGGGGGACTTTCTGGATACCGGTGGCCGGGTGCTGGGCCGGCACCAGGGGCTGGAGCGCTACACCACCGGCCAGCGCCGGGGCCTGGGGGTCAGCGGCGGCAGGCCGCTGTACGTTGTGCGAAAGGACCTCGCCGCCAACACCGTGATCCTGGGGGACGAGGCGGACCTCTACGCCCGGACCGTGTGGGCGGAGGACTTCCGCTGGGTGTCCCTGCCCCCGCAGGAAACTCCCCTGGCCGTTACCGCCAAGACCCGGTACAGCCAGGGGGAGACGGCGGCAACGCTGTATCCCGAAGGGGAGGGCCGCGTCCGGGTGGTATTCGATGCGCCCCAGCGGGCAGTGACGCCGGGCCAGTCCCTGGCGGCCTACGCGGGGGATGCCGTGGTCGGCGGCGGCGTCATCAGCCGGGCGGAGTAACTTGTCCCCGCTTTTCCGGAAACCAGGCCCGGAAGTCCGGGAGCTCTCCCGGCCCTCCGGGCCGTTCTATTTCCAAACAGCGCCGCCGGATATCGGCTCCACGCCGCTCACCGGCTCACCGGGCACTGGCGGTCCACTCCTCCTGGTAGATCATGTCGTCCACGTCCCCGTGGGGGTATGTCATATCCATTGTCACATTCCTCCTTATCTGATCCCCACCTCTTCTCCGCCGCTTTTGTCCCATACGGCGGAAGGGCGTACAGATCAGCATATGCGCCGGGTGTTGAAATGATTCCGCATTTCCAGGGCCTATGAAAAATTTTCTTTCGGAAAGAAAACCCTTGACATTGGGGAGCATGTGTGGTATTCTATCAATTGCCGATATTCGCCGGTGTGGTGGAATTGGTAGACACAAGGGACTTAAAATCCCTCGGTAGCGATACCGTACCGGTTCGAGCCCG
>CALWYI010000167.1 GCA_944385715.1 uncultured Oscillospiraceae bacterium
ACTTCGAGAACTACCGGGCCCAGGCCATCATGGCGGACTGCGAGCCCATCTTCGTGCCCCTGGTGCCCCCCACCTTCCACTTTGATCCCAACGTGCTGGAGGACGCCTTCAAGCAGGGGGCCAAGGCCATCCTCATCTGCAACCCCTCCAACCCCAGCGGCAAGGTGTTCACCTACGACGAGCTCAAGCTCATCGCGGATCTCTGCATCAAGTACGACGTCTACGCCATCATGGACGAGGTCTATGAGCACATCATCTACGACGGCCATAAGCACGTCTACATGAACAGCCTCCCCGGCATGTGGGAGCGCACCGTCAGCTGCTCCAGCCTCTCCAAGACCTACTCCGTCACCGGCTGGCGGCTGGGCTACGCCATCGCTCCGGAGCCCATCATGGAGCGCATCAAGCAGTACCACGACTTCAACACCGTGGGCGCTCCCTCCCCCCTGATGGAGGCCGCCGTGGTGGGCTTGAACATGCCCGACAGCTACTATGAGGAGTTCGGCGCCCATTACGCCCACATGAAGAAGATCTTCACCGACGGCCTCAAGAGCATCGGCATCCCCTTCACCGATCCCCAGGGCGCCTACTTCGTCCTGGCCAACATCGGGCCCTACATGAAGCCCGGCCAGAGCGATGTGGAATTCTGCGAGGAGATGGCCCACAAGGTGGGTGTGGCCTGTGTGCCCGGCACCTCCTTCTTCAACGAGAACATCAACGACATCGTCCGGGTCCACTTCGCCAAGAAGGACGAGACCCTCTACGAGGCCCTCAACCGCCTCGCGGACATCAAGAAGATGTTGGCGTGACCTCCTTCCGCCCCGACACAGCAAAAGACCAGGCCGGCATGTATGCCGGCCTGGTCTTTTCTGCCCGTCCCCTTACAGGGGCTCTCCCGGGCGGACGATCCGTTTTACCCACTCCTTCCGGATCTCCCAGATATTGCCGCAGACGTTGAAGATCCCCCAGTGGTCGATGGTAAACACCCGCTTCCAGCTCTCCCGGATGCGCTCCACCTCCTCCGGGTACATCCCGGCGTAGCGGCCCTGGAAGAACTGGAAGCCGTCGGTGACTCCCAGCTTTTTGAGATGGGCCTTGTAGGCGGCGGCGTCCTCCGGGCTCTCCGGGATGTAGATCCGGTTGAGGACATGGTCCCACTTGGCCTCGTCGAAGTAGATCACCTGGTCCTTGGGCACCTCCAGCACGTACACCACCGTGCCCTCGATGGCCTTCAGACAGTTCTCCCGGCTGATGGAGCACCAGATGGACAGCCGTCCGTCGTCCGGCCGGGGAACCCGTTTGGACGCCTCCCGGGCAAACCACTCGTAGCTCTCCAGAAACAGATCCGCGCAGTCTCCAAAGTGGAGGCGCACATAGAGCCGCTCATTGACGATGCGCCCGTCCCGCTCCAGCTGGGCCAGGGTCTTGTCGTTCTGCCGGGTGTAGAGTGTCACCGTTTCCATACAGGCCCCCCCTTCCTTGTTTCAACTTTATCATACCTGATACACGGAAAAAGGTCAATGTCCGTCAGGTGTCCGGGGAAAGAAAAGGTTGAAGCGGCGGCCGGGACTGTGGTACAATACGGTCATCGTTTTGTAGCTCCGCCCCGGCGGAGCGTCCCGCCGGGCTCTGCCCGGCCAGCAAAGGAGTATGGCCTATGAATCTCTCCACCGCCAGCCGCACCTATCAGCTCATGACCCGGATCTTCGATCCCCGAAGCGCCACGGAGCCCTTCCTCCCCGCTGCGGGAGAAAAGGGGCCTCTCCCCCTCCGGGACCCCCAGCAGCCCTTTCCCCGGGCCACCCCGGAGTCCCAGGGCATCTCCTCCGACCACATCCGCCGCTTCCTGGAGGAGCTGGGCCGGGGCGGCGACCTCTTCATGCAGGACGTACTGATCCTGCGCCGCGGGCAGGTGCTCTGCGGCGCAAGCTACGACAGCCAGGTCCTCACCGCCCCGAAGCACACCTTCTCCGCCTGCAAGAGCGTCACCGCCCTGGCGGTGGGCCTGCTGGTGGACGACGGTATTTTGCGCCTGGACGACAAGGTGGCGGACCTCTTTGAGGACCTGGCCACCGCCGCCGTCCGCCGGCGGCTGAAAAACATGTCGGTGGAGGACCTCCTCACCATGCGCTCCAGCGTCCTCTTCGGCGAGGCGGAGGCCATGTCGGAGGCGGACTGGGTCCGGGCCTTCCTCAACTCCTCCCTGAAGGGGGAGCCGGGGGCGGAGTTCCACTACAACAGCCTCAACACCTACATGCTCTCCGCCATCGTCTGCCGGAAAACCGGAAAAGGCCTCCTGGCATTCCTGGAGGAGCGGCTCTTCGGACCCATGGGCATCACCGACGTGCTGTGGGAGAAGTGCCCCATGGGGATCGAAAAGGGGGGCTGGGGCCTCTATATCCGGCCGGAGGACATGGCCAAGCTGGGCCAGCTGGTGCTGGACAACGGGAACTGGAAGGGCCGTCAGCTCATCTCCCGGGAGTTCATCCAGGCCGCCACCGCTGCCCACGCCAGCCCTCCGCCGAGCCTGGGGGACTTCGACTACGGCTACCAGATATGGGTGGGCCGGAAGGCCAACACCTTCCTCTTCAACGGCATGCTGGGCCAGAACGTCCTGGGCTTCCGGGACAGCGGCATTCTGCTGGTGACCAACGCCGGCGCGGACACGGACTACCAGGAGAGCCGCTACTTTGAGATCGTGGACCGCTACTTCGGCGGACAGTTCCCGGATGCTCTGCCGGAGGACCCCCAGGCGGCCCAGCGGCTCCGGGAGACAGTGGAGGCCCTCTCCGCCTACCACCAGCCCGCCCTGCCCCTGGACGGGCGGGCGGAGCCCTTCCTCCACCTCTCCTTTGAGGCGGAGGACCCTAGGGCAGCGGCGGTGGGCCTGATGCCGGTGTCCCTCCAGGCCCTCCACAACAACTACACCGCTGGACTCAGCTCCATCGCCGTCAGCGTCCGGGGGGAGCTGCCGGAGCTGATCTACCGGGAAAAGACCGCCACCTACCGCCTGCCGGTGGGCCTGGGAAAGCCCCAGATCACCCAGCTGGAGATGAACGGCGACGTCTACCAGGTGGCGGCCTCCGGACGCTTCACCCACGACGAGGAGGAGCGGCCCGTGTTCTATATCAAGCTGGCCTTTCTGGAGACCCCCAGTATCCGCATTATCAAGCTGATCCTGACGCCGGAGGGCCTCCTTCTGCGGCAGACGGAGACCCCCGGGGTGCCCTACGTCTTCAAGAAACTCCGCCGGGCCGCCGACGCCGCCCTCTACAAGCCCCTCCTCATGCTGGCACTGGGGGGCGCCGAGGAGGACTACCTGCGCTACAAGACCCTGCAGCTGGTCTCCCCGGAGGTGTTCTTCCGGCCCTTACAGTAAAGCGATAATGCTTTATAGCCGTTGCGGTAGAGTCAAAATCGAGGCTCCCGGGTGTGGATCGCACCCGGGAGCCCTTTTTCTGACCAAACCCGTCAGCCGCTCAATTCTTTCTGGAGCCGGAGCCCTTCCGGCCGCCCCGGCGGGGCCCTCCGTTGGCGATCCTCACCAGGAGATCCGCCAGCCACTCCGGCAGGAGGCCGCCGCTGTTGTTGACCATATGCCGGACAGGGGCGTCCAGGGCACAGGAGCACATCATCTTATACTCCGCCGATGTGGTATCGCCGCCGTACCTGCGCGCCACCACCCGCTCTGTGATCCGGCAGGCCAGGTCCGCAAGACGGGACGACCCCCGCATCTCCCCCAGGGTGGAATTGCGGTCAAAGCTGCCCTTTTTCGGCTCCGGCTCCCGGGGTACCGGACCGCCCATGAGCTTCTCCCAGGTCTCCCGGTCAGGCCG
>CALWYI010000168.1 GCA_944385715.1 uncultured Oscillospiraceae bacterium
AGGAGGCCTACAGCGCCGCCCGGCGCTTCGCCAAAACCGAGGGCGTCCTGGTGGGCATCTCCTCCGGGGCGGCCCTGGCCGCCGGGGAGCGCCTCCTGTCCGCACCGGAAAACCAGGGCAAGACCCTGGTGGTCCTCCTGCCCGACACCGGCGACCGCTACCTCTCCACCCCGCTGTTCGAGGGCTGAGCCATGGAGGAGGGCATCATGATCCTGGGCCCCTCGGGGGCGGGGAAGACCGCTTTGGGCAGGTACACCGCCCAAAGGCTCGGTTTTGCTTTTCTGGACATCGACGAGTTCATCTGGCGCAAAGACACGCCAAAGCCTTTTTCCGTGATGTATTCCCGGGAGGAAAAGATCGCCCGGCTCCAGGAGGCCGTCACCCGGTCGGGGCGTTTTGTCATGGCGGGGTCCATGGACTCCTTCCACCAGCACTTTGACCCCTTCTTCCGGCTCGCGGTGTTCCTCACCGCTCCCCCTGCCCTGCGGGTGGAGCGCGCCCACCGGCGGGAGCTGGAGGAATTCGGCGTCCGAGTGCTGCCCGGCGGGGATATGGAGGAGGACCACCGGCTGTTTCTGGAGGCAGTAGCAGGTTACGAGCAGGGGATAGGCGGCATGACGCTGGAGAAGCACAACGCCTGGCTTTCCTCCCTCTCCTGCCCGGTGCTGCGCCTGGACGGCCGCAGGCCCCTGGAGGAAAACGCCGCCCGCATCCAGCGCGCCTGGGAGGGAAGCCTCCCTTTGCCGGCAGATGGGAGAAATACAGAAGAAAGTTACAGAAGATAAGGGGAACGATATGGCCAAAAAATACTACGCGGTCAAAAACGGCAAAAGCGGCGACGATATCTACCAGAGCTGGGCGGAGTGCGAGGCCCAGGTAAAGGGCGCCCCCGGCGTGCTCTTTAAGGGCTTCCCCTCCCAGCGGGAGGGCGTGGCCGTGGCTTATGTGGACGGCAGCTACCACGACGCCACCAAGGAGTTCGCCTGCGGGGCGGTGCTCTTCTACGGCGGCGAGACCAAATACTTCTCCCACAAGTACAGCGACCCCGCCCTGGCGGACATGCGCAACGTGGCCGGGGAGATCATGGGCGCCGTCACGGTGATCGACTACTGCCGCAAAGCGGGCATCTCCGCCCTGGAGATCCACCACGACTACGAGGGTGTGGCCAAGTGGGCCCAAGGCCTGTGGAAGGCCAACAAGCCCGGCACCCAGGCCTATGCCGCCCTGTGCCGGGAGGCCGCCCGGGACCTGAAGCTCACCTTCGTCAAGGTGAAGGGCCACTCCGGCAACGCCTGCAACGACCTGGCGGACCGCCTGGCCCGGAAGGCCCTGGGCCTATAGCGAGATAGAGAAAGGGCCGGAGCACACCGCTCCGGCCCTTTGCTTTTGTGTTTTTGATTTTTAAGAGCGCACCGCTTTCTCCAGCCGCTCCAGTGCGTCCTTCAGCACCCACTGGGGGCAGGCCAGGTTCACCCGCTCAAAGCCCTTGCCCTCTTCGCCGAACATGTAGCCCTCGTCCAGGAAGAGCTGGGCCTTCTGCACCATCAGCTCCTCCAGCTCCTCGGCGGTCTTGCCCAGGGCGGTGCAGTCCAGCCACAGCAGGTAGGTGC
This sequence comes from uncultured Oscillospiraceae bacterium, assembly GCA_944385715.1. Classification (GTDB taxonomy): domain Bacteria; phylum Bacillota; class Clostridia; order Oscillospirales; family Oscillospiraceae; genus Pelethomonas. The sequence goes on from CALWYI010000168.1 coordinate 1,611, forward strand.
CCTCCAGGGGCACCACCTTGATCTCCGGCAGGCGCTCCTGGATGAAAGCCTTGGCAAACTCGTAATTCCCGGCGATGACCTGGAGCATCTCCTCCATCCAGGGCTTGCAGTGGGTGTAGGCCAGGCGGCAGGCCTCCAGGCCCAGGGCGCTGGGGTCGTGGTCGGCATAGGCGCCCCGCACGGCGGCGAATTTCTCCCGGTCCTCCGCCTTGGGGATGATGATATTGGAGGTCTGCATGGCCGCCAGGTTAAAGGTCTTGCTGGGGGCGGTGCAGACGATGATGTCCTCCGGGTCCGGGGCCACGGTGGAGAACACCGTGTGCTTGTGGCCGGGCATCACCAGGTCGAAGTGGATCTCGTCGCTGATGACCTTCACCCCGTGCTTCTGGCAGATCTCCGCCACCCGCTTCAGCTCCTCCGGGGTCCACACCCGGCCCACCGGGTTGTGGGGGCTGCAGAAGATCATCAGCTTGCTGTCGTCCTCGGCGGCGATTTGATCCAGCAGGTCAAAATCGATGGTGTAGGTGTTGTCCCGGTAGACCAGGGGGCAGCCCTTTACCTTGCGGCCATTGGCCTTGGTGGCCATGTAGAAGGGGTAGTACACCGGGGTGAGGATGATGACCCCGTCCCCGGGCTGGGTGAGGGCGCTCACCAGCATGAACAGGGCGGTGACCACGCCGTGGGTGCAGCAGATCCACTCCGGCTGGATGTCCCAGCTGTGCTGGTCCTTCATCCACTGGCACACGGCGGCCTTGTACTCCTCCGTGGGGCTGGTGTACCCCAGGATATGGGTGTCCAGATAGGCCTTCAGGCCCTCCACCACCTCGGGCGGGTTCTTGAACTCCATGTCCGCCACAGAGAGGGGCACGATGCCGTCCGTGATCCAGTCTGCGAGGAAATTGGTGGCTTCCTGAAATTTATCGTCAACCGCGGTCAGAACGACCTCACCGTCGACGATCGTCATATGGTCGGGATTGTCGGGAAGTCCGAACGCGCCGTACAGGTCGGTCTGGTTCCCCTGCCAGTTGTTAAAAACAAAACTCATGGGGATCTCGTCGTCTTCCCCGTTGCCGTTCATGTCTCGGTCGCGGAACAGCTCTAAAACCTGCGTCATCTGATTGAGATCGAGCTGCAGCCCGTCTACGACATCCTCCTCGTCGATAAAGTCGACGGACCCGTCGCGGATGAGCGTAAGCAGCCAGTTCTTGTTCATAAACAAAAGATTCGGGTTGCCCGTCAGCCCCATCTCGTCGATCCTGGGAAGAGACCAGATCTTGCCGTCGTACGAAGTGATCGCCGCGCGGATGTCCGGCCTGCGCTCCAAAATCGCGCTGAAATTGGGCATATATTCGAGATAATCGGAAATCGGCAAAATGGTATTCCTGCGCGAATAACGGGAAATCTCCGCACTGGTGAACCCGGCATGATAAATTGCGTCCGGCCAGTTCTCTCTGTCGCTGAGGATCAGCGTTTTCCGCTCTGCGTACGCGGATTCGGTAATGTTTTCCCAATTGATGTCGACATACGTTTCGTCTTCGAGATCGTTGAAGACCTGCAGATCGTTATAGTTGGGCGTCATGGAGTTTTTCTGCGCGAGGACTTCGAATTCGATCACCCCTTTTTCTTTAACGATCGGAGCCTCCGTGTCCTCCCACTGGTACCCCAGCTCTTCCCAATCCTTATTTTCCCGCGTTTTGCCGCCGCAACCCGCGAATAAGGAACACAGCATCGTGCCCGCAAGCACGCAAGCGAGCGCTTTGCCGAGCCATTTGTGTTTCATCTCGTTTCCTCCTTTTCAGATGTTTATTTCAAAGCGCCGATCATGACGCCTTTTTCAAAGAATTTGCTGACAAACGGATACAGGACCAAAATCGGCAGCGTGGATACGATGATGGACGAATATTTGATGGAATTTGCAAGTTTCGACTGTTCGAGGATGGTCGACGCGTCGCCGCCCATACCAGATCCCGCCGTTTCGGTCATAATGAGGATCTCCCGCAGCACCATCTGAAGCGGATACAGATTTTCGTCCGACAAAAAGATCAACGCGCTGAAATAGTTGTTCCAATGCGCCACCGCATAAAAGAGCACCATGACCGCGATGATGGGTTTCGACAACGGGATGACAATGCTGAAAAAGGTGCGAAAACTCCCCGCCCCGTCCACTTCGGCAGCTTCCAGCACCCCGTCAGGGATGCCGCTCGTATAAAAGGCTTTGACCATGA
>CALWYI010000169.1 GCA_944385715.1 uncultured Oscillospiraceae bacterium
GGAGTAGTAGACCACCTCCGTCTGGACAAAATCGTTCTCCGCGGCGGAATAATACACCTGGATCGATCCCGTCACGTTGTTGTATGTCCTGGGGTAGGTGTACGCCGCCTCCACCACATGCCCATTGGTGACGATGTACTGCACCGGCTCCCCCGGCTTGCCCACGGCCCAGCCCGTGCCGGTCCCGCCGGTCTGCTCCACGGTGCCGTCCTCATTATATACAGTCGCCACCGCGTATACCAAAACGATGCCCTGGCGGGCCTCATAGGGTTCGATGTCGCCGCCGCCCACCAGTCCGAATACGCCGAACACGGCGCTCACAAGTCCCACCACCAAAAGCGCGATGGCGGCGATCTGCTTTCCAGTCATCTTTTTACCCATTTATGTCTCCTCCCCATTCCCATGATATTGCATAACGATTGCCGTATAATTGTCCTGATTCGGTCTCCCCGCCGCCAGGATCTCCTCCTCCAGCTTGTCACAGCAGGCCTGGGGCGGCAAGGCCATGGCCTCACGGATCTGCTTTAGGGTCAGGGTATCGCTCACGCCGTCGGAACAGAGCAGCAAAACGTCCTCCGGCTGCAGGGGGAAGGGCAGATAGGTGTAGTCGCACTTCACATCCTCTTTCCCGATGTACTCCGAGAGCGCGCCCGCCTGGGGGTCTGTGAACGCGTCCTCCACCGGGAACGCGCCCTCCAGGGCCCGCAGCACCAGATCGTTTCTGAACTCCTGCCGGACGTTCAGCTCGTAGAGCGTTCCCTCCCGCAGCAGGAACAGGTCGCTGTCCCCCACGCACCAGAAGGAGAGGGACCGCCCCCTGAGCAGCGCGGCCACCAGCGTGGTGCCGCCGTGTCCCCGGAACTGCTGATAGACCCGGCCGCTCCGCTGCCGCACCCATTCCGGCACGGCGCCGTCGTCCTCCCAGGGGAACATGGCCACCAGCTCCGCGGCGGTCTCCGCGGCGATCCTGCCGCCCTCGGCCATACCGCCCATCCCGTCGCAGAGCACCGCCAGCAGGCCGTCCTCCTTCATCCGCGCCATGCGGGAGATGCCAAAGGCGTCCTGCTGCTCCTCCCGGCTGCCGATCCCCTGGAGATTGGCAAGCTCCAGGACCGGCCGAGGGGCCGGCTGCTCGGTGACGGGTTCCTCCCCGTCAGACTCTGCTTTTTTCTTCCTTTTTCTTTTTCGGATCAGGACAAGCACGAGGAGCAACACCAGCACCAGCACCGCGCCAGCCGCTATGGCCATCCAGAGCCGGAGGAAGCTGTCTTCAAGCAGCGGCTGATTCAGCCACGACAATACATCTTCCATCCATCATTCCTCATTCCATTGGAACCGGTCGCCGCACAGCGGCAGGAACACCAGCTGGCTCTTCCCCACCTCGATCACGTCATAGGCGTTCAGCGGACGGACCATCTCCACCTGCTCGTCGTTGCAGTAGGTGATGCCCCGGCCCTGTCCCGGAGAGAGGGAAAAGGTGTTGTGCTTTACATCGTAGGTCACCAGCGCGTGGCTCTCCCGGGACACGGTGTCGTCGTCCGCCAGCGCCACATCCATGGCCGCCGCCCGGCCGATAAAATTCCGCCCGGCCACCAGCTTGTAGTCCGCGCCCCGGTGCGGTCCGGCGACGCACACCAGAAATCCCACGGCGGGATCGATCCCGATCTGCTTTTTGATGATCCCCACTGTCTTGCCCCGGTCCGCCTCGGGCGCGGCGGCGCCCGGGACAGCGGCTACCGTCTTGCCCACCATGCCTGCCGCCACCGTCTTGCCCACCCCCGCGCCCTCCTGACAATAGGGGCAGCTGTCGAACCGGTTCTCATCGTAAAAATGGCCGTTGTCACACTGTTTCATATATAGATTCCTCCCGCAATATCTTTTTTGCGGAAAAAGCCCGGCCTTTTCCGCGCTTTTTCCATGGGCTGAGAAGGTGCCTCCCCTTCTCAGCCTCCGCGGCCGCGTTGGCGCCGAGATCCCTGTATGGGTGCGGCCCTTACCCCGCCACATTCTCCATAAACCGCATGATGGTCGCTGCGAACTCGCAGCGCCTGGTATTGCCGGCGGGATCGATCATGCCGCCGCCTTCGGTTTCCAGGAGCGCCGCTCCGCAGGCCCACTGCACGGACTCATAGGCCCAGCTGCCGATCTTGGCAGGGTCTGTGAAGTAGGCGGGGTCGCCCTTGGCGCTCAGGTCGTAGCCCTTGTACCCGGCGTAGCGGTAGAGGATGGCCGCCAGCTCCTGCCACTTGATGGGGTTGTTGGGGCCGAAGGAGCCGTCGTCGTAACCGCCCATGATCCCCTCCCGGACCGCCCAGCGGATCACATCGGTGTACCATGCGCTCTCGGCGACGTCTGTGAAGCTGATGGCGTTGGTGGCCTGGGGCTCCCCCTCCAGCCGCCACAGCACGGTGATGACTTGGGCTCTCGTCAGCGTTCCGTTAGGGGAGAAGGCGCCGTCGCCGGCGTCGCCCATGAGGCCGTTTTCGATGGCGTAGTCCACAAACCTGTGGTACCACTTGCCGGTGTCCAGATCGGGGAAGGCGCGGGAGGGGCAGTCGGCCGGCTCCGTCTCAACGTCCTGATAGAGTATGTTGCCCTTCCCGACGATCCCCCGTTCCAGCGCCTCCTGCTCCTCCGTTTTGAAGCATTCCTGCATCCAGCCGCTCTCGATCCGGTTGTAGAGCATGGCGTTGATATACGCGCAGAGCTCCCGGTTGCCCTTCATCAGGATCAGTCCGAAGCCGCGATACGCCTGATCTACCACCTCATAGGTGCTCTGGGCCACCGTTCCTCTGGCAATGGCCTGACTGATCTTTTCCAAAAATGCGGTGTTATACTGGGTGAATACGCCGGCGTCCGCCTCCCCCTTGACCAGGGCGTCCAGGACCGCCTGGTTGTCGGCCAGCTCCACCAGCTCCGCCTGGGGGTACTGGGCGGCGGTCTTCGTCGCCTGCACCGAGCCCTTGACCACGGCAATGCGGGCTTGGGCCAGGTCCGCCTCGCTTCGCACCCGGTTCCCGGACGCCGGCTTTGTGCTCAAAAGGACCTCATCTCCCACGGCGCCGATCACATCAAAGTTGTCGGTCATCTCATAGAGGGCGAGCCGCTCCTCGTTGATGGCAAAGTTGTCCGCGGCAAGGTCCACTTCCCCGGACGCCGCCGCCTGCAGCTGCTCCGCCACAGTCGCATATTCCACAAACTCCAGCTCCACGCCCAGCGTCCGGGCGATCTCGCGGCAGAGCGTCGGCACGGACCCGTCCCGGGCGCCCGCCAGGTCTCCGTACTTCTTCACGTCATCCGGTATGATATAGTTGTGTCTCCCGTTGGTGCACACCGAGACGGTCAGCACGCCCCGCTCTTTGATGGCCTCCGTGGAGTGGTAGGCGGGGTCGCTCTTGTCCGCAGGCGCGGCCGCGCCGGCCCAGGCCGTGAGGCCCAGCAGCATAGACAGCGCCATTGCCAGTGAGATCACTTTCTTAAACATCTGTGTTCCCTCCTTATTTTGTATTGGTCGTCAGTTATCGGCACGATACCCAGGATGCCTTCCCGGCCTTTATCACGCCACATTCTCCATAAACCGGGTGATGGCCGCCGCGAACTCGCAGCGCTTGGTATTGCCGGCGGGATCGATCATGCCGCCGCCCTCGGTTTCCAGAAGGGCCGCTCCGCAGGCCCACTGCACCGCCTCATAGGCCCAGCCGCCGATCTGGGCGGGGTCGGTAAAGGAGGCGGGGTCGCCCTTTGCGGTCACGTCATAGCCCTTGTACCCGGCGTAGCGGTAGAGGATGGCCGCCAGCTCCTGCCACTTGATGGGGTTGTTGGGGCCGAAGGA
>CALWYI010000170.1 GCA_944385715.1 uncultured Oscillospiraceae bacterium
ATTTCTGATACAGGTAGTCGGCGATGTACTTCCGGCTGAGTCTGCTCTCGTCCAGGTCCAGCCACTCCCCGGCGTCGATCTTCTCCTGGAACATCTTCCGCTCCGCGCCGGTGAAGTCCCACTCTCCCAGATCGTAAAAGAGCGGGATCAGATAGTTCTCCAGATTTTCCGCCATGCTTTTGTACGCGTTGGGGTCCAGCTCGAACCGCAGCAGGCCGTTGTTCTCCCGGGCATTGAAGTAATCCTCCAGGCTCCGCAGCTCCGCCGCCGTCAGCGCCGTCTCCCCCTCAGGCCTCGAAAGCCCCCGTTCGCCGGCCAGACGACCTGCCAGGATCGGCTCCCCCGGTACCTCGTCAGAGAGCCACAGGATCAGCTTTTCCACCACCTCGCTGCCGTCGTGGCATATCGCCACGGCCAGCCGCTCCGGGTCCTGTACCCAGCCGCTCTTCTGCACCCAGTCGCTCCCGATGATGAGCGGCAGCTCCTCTCCCTCAGCCCTTTCATACCACACCGGGGCGGCAAATATATCAATATACCCCTGCCCGATGCCGGTGTAACTGCCGGCCCAGGTCAGGTCCTCCAGGCGGTACTGTCCGGTAAAGCACTTCTTGATCTCATCGGACCAGGACAGCATATGGTCCCGGACCGCGTCGCCGGTCCCCTCCTCCACCAGATAGCCGCTCTTGTCCAGGAACAGAGCGGTGTGGCCCTCGTCGTTCTGCCAGTCCGGCTTCACAGCCACAGGGTAGAGCCGGGCAAAGGGCGTGGTCTCCCCCAGGGTAAAGCTCCGGGCCACGGCGGTCAGCAGCTTCTCCGTCTGGTCCCAGTCCTCCGCCGGGGCCCGGCAGCTCACCTGCCAGCCCCCTTCAACGCTGCCGCTATAGAAGCGGCGGGCCAGCCCCGGACCGTTCTCCCCCTCCTCCGGCGCCAGGGACATGAAGGCGCCCAAATACCCGCTGGCGGAGCTTACCAGCACCTGGGGTCCGCCCCGCCGGTCATCCTGGGTAAATATGGCGCTCTCTTCTACCGTCTCCTGCTTCCAGGTCTCCGGAACAAGGATGCTCCAGCCATCCCCCGTGTACCGGACGGCGGGGATCTCCTCGTTGCCCACCGTCAGCACAAGCCCCTTCTCCTCCGGCTCCGCCTCATCCTTATCCACTGCCTGACCTGTCCCCGGCGTCTCCTCGGGCTCCTCCTCCTTCCAGGGCTGCCAGACGGCCAGCACGATGGCCAGCACCGCCAGGGCCCCCAGGCCGGAAAGCAGCCATATTTTCGTCTTTTTGCTCATAGCATCCGCCTCCTTTGGGATTTTTCTCCTTTATGGGTCCAGCATACCAGGCAATTGCGTCAAAATCCCCTCATATTCGTTACAAGGCGGCAACAATGCCGTTACGAAACAGGAAACGCCTCCGGCAAAATGCCGGAGGCGTTTCAGTCATTACAGCTTTTTGTAGTGGTAGAAGGCGGCGAAGTTGTTGAACAGGATATCCTCCAGCATCTCGCTGGGAATGTCCAGCTCCAGGGTCTTCTGCAGCTCCTTCTTGGGGCACCAGATGGGGTAGTCGCTGCCGAAGAACACGTGGGTGGGGTCGTAGCAGCGGAGGATCTCATAGAGGGGAGCCTGGTCCTCCACGTAGCTGAAGGAGCTGGAGATATCGGTGTAGACGTTGGGCAGCTGGGCCAGGGGCCGAATCTTCTCCACATCCCAGTCCCCCCAGTTGCCCAGGTGGGAGGCGATGCAGCGGAGCTTGGGGAAGGTCTCGGCGATGGGCAGCATGTGGGAGGGCCCGGACACATCCACCCGGGGGTCCCCCATATGGGCGATGAGGAACATGTCCGTCTTCTCCATCTCGTCGTACATGAGGAACATCCGGGCGTCGTCCAGGGCAAAGTGCTGGAACTCCGGGTGGATCTTCACGCCGTAAATGCCGTGGTCCCGCATCCAGCGCAGCTCCGCCTTGTAGTTGTCATAGTCCGCGTGGAGGGTGCCGCAGGGGATGAACTTGGGCTCCTTCTCCGCCTCGGACAGGATGTAGCGGTTGATGTGCTCCACCTGGTGCTCGGAGGTGGCGGCGGAGAAGACCATGGCATAGTCGATGCCCGCCTCCCGCAGCACCGCCTCCAGCTCTCCCACGGTGCCGTAGTGGTTGGGGGGCTCAGGCAGGTCAAAATATTCAGCGGTGGCCACCGTGGCCTTTGCCGCGACTTTCTCAGGGAAAATGTGGGTGTGCATATCGATCACGCGCATAGGTGACCTCTCCTCTCTGGGTCAAAGTTTTCCACTCCTGCAGTATACCACAGGGATACGTTGCGTAAAACGGAGGATTCCGCCAAAATTGTGTGAAGTTCCCTGGGAAAAATTAGTATCAATACCCAGCAAAGCCCCCTTTTCCCGGGCGTTTCCGCCCGTACCCCTCCATCCCGCTCTCCGCCGCCCTCCGGCGGGCCCCGCCCGCCCCCGCCGCTCCTCCCGATAAAAAACTCCAGTTTTTTCTTTCTCCGTCCGCCCCCTTGACATACCTGGATCATCCAGGTATAATATACCTAGATATTCTAGGTATAGGAGGTGTGCCCATGGCCAGAAGCGACAAGTCCGCCCTTCCCGGCGGCACCGCCATGCTGGTGCTGGCCCTGCTGAAGGAGCGGGAGATGTACGGCTATCAGATCATCGAGGAGCTGGAGAAGCGGTCCAACCAGGTGTTCCGCCTCCAGGAGGGGACCCTCTACCCCCTGCTCCACAGCCTGGAGAGGGACAAGCTGGTAACGGCCCGGGACCAGGAGACGCCATCGGGCCGGCGGCGGCGGTACTACCGCATCACGGCGGCGGGTCTCCGGGCCCTGGAGGAGAAGAAGGAGGAGTGGCAGGTCTACTCCCGGGCGGTGACGGCCATTCTGGCGGGGGCCTAGGGGGTGAAGCCATGAACGCCAACTACTGGCTGGACACCGCCACCGGCAAGATCCGCTTTGCGCCGGACCGGAAGGCGGTACGCCGGGAGCTCCAGGACCACCTGGAGGACCGGATGGAGGCGGGAAAGGCAAAGGGTCTCTCCGCCTATGAGGCGGAGCAGGCGGCCACCGCCGCCATGGGGGACCCGGAAGCCCTGGCGGAGGAGCTGGCACGGGTCCACAGCCCCTGGTGGGGCCGGCTCTGGCGGCTGAGCCAGTGGGCCCTGGCCATCGCCGTCCTGGTGACGGTTTTCTCCGCTCTTCCCCGGCTGTGGGAGGAAATCCGATATGAAATGCAGGGTCCTTCTTTTCCTCTCTCCGTTGAGGAGGGCTCCTATACGCGGGAATACTACGCCGACTACACCAAGGAGGTCACCGTCCCCGAAGTCTGGGATATTGACGGCAGTGTGGACCTTGGCCACTACCGCTTCACCGTGTCCGGGGCCTGGGTGGAGGAGTGGACCGTCTCCGGGGAGGACCCTTACCCGGTGCGGCAGCTGGTCATCACCCTGCAGGCGGACACCTGGCGGTTCTGGGAGCCCCTGTACGCCAGTCAGTTCATGATCCTGGACCACATGCCGGCGGACAGCGACGGAAACGCCTACGGCTATGATGTGGACACAGCCCCCGGAGCAGACGAGCCCCTCCCCCTGTTCTGCGAGACGTTCCAGCGGGGCGCCACCACCTGGCTGCGGGTGGAGCTGAACCAGACCCGGGACCTTGACAACTGGTTTGTCCCCGACTGGGTGGACATCCCCGTGGGCTGCGGCGGCGACGTCCTCCGGGTGGATCTCAGCAAGGGGGTGATCTCCTGATGGCACAGCGGCACCGGCGGAGATTC
>CALWYI010000171.1 GCA_944385715.1 uncultured Oscillospiraceae bacterium
GCCCAGCTGAATGCCGATGAGCTTGCAGATATCCTTCGCCAAGCCAGTATTGGAGTTTCCGCTGAACACCTTCATATCCTTGCTGTGAGAAATCATTTCCAACTCCCTCTTTCTTCCTCGTTGTCGATTCGTGGTGGACGCCTGCAGCGTGAAGAATTCCGTGTCTGTTTGTTCTGTCTTCTGTTCTGGGTGGTTTGCTTTTTATGCTGCCCTTTTACAAGAAGCAAACATTTCGTTTACTTCTTTTCCCAAAAGAGGTCCCGGCGGGCCTTGGCCCAGCCCGGCTTTGTCTCCTGGCGCACCCGGCCGATGGCCAGGCTGTCCGGCTCCACGTCCCGCGTCACGGTGGTGCCGGCGGCGATGTAGGCCCCCTTCCCCACGGTCACGGGAGGCACCAGGTTGGTGTTGCAGCCGACAAACACGTCGTCGCCGATGACGGTGCGGTGCTTGCGGAAGCCGTCGTAATTGGAGGTGATGGTGCCGCAGCCGAAGTTTACCCGGCTGCCCACGTCGGCGTCGCCCACATAAGTGAGGTGGGACATCTTGGTGTCCTCGCCGAACACGGCGTTCTTCACCTCCACAAAGGCCCCCACCTTGCACCCGTCGCCGATCTGGCACTTGGGCCGCACATGGGCGAAGGGTCCCACATGGACGTTGCGGCCCAGGGTGCTCTCATAGACCTGGGAGGCGTTGACCATGCTGCCGTCCCCCACCACACAGTCCTCCAGCAGGGCGTTGGGCCCGATCTGGCAGTTGTCGCCGATGATGGTGTTGCCCCGGAGGATGGTGCCCGGCAGGATCATGGTTCCCGCGCCGATGGACACCCGGGGGTCGATGTAGGTGTTGTCCGGAGCCAGCACATTGACGCCGGTATTCTGGTGGTAGGTGACGATGTCCTCCTTCACCGCCTGCTGCAGGCGGATGAGCTCCGGCACCGTGCGGAAGGAGAGCATCATGCTGCCCACCGGCAGCATGGCCTCGTGGATCTCCTCGATCCAGCAGCCGTGGGCAAACTCCTCAATATCCTGCTGGTAGGTATCCTCCGTACCCACCGCGGCCACCACGCCCTCGGGGAAGCAGGCCGCCACCTCGTCGTGGTACTCCGGCGCGCAGACAACAAAAAACCGCCGGATGCCCTTCTCCGTCCACGCCCGCATACACCAGTTCAATACGGGGCAAAACAGCGCTTCCTGCAGCATCAGCGGTTTTCCATCGTAGGTCTGAGCGACATCATCCGTCATAAAAATCACGACACATTTCATCGGACATCCCCTCTTCCCTGTGTTTGATATACTCAGGTTCATTATATCAGACATATTGCGTTATGCAAGTGGATTTTGCAAAAAACACACCCCATATTTTGCACAAATAACCGGCTCCCCTTTCGGCGGGGGCTTTTTGCACAAGGCGGGGTCCTTATGTAGACCAAAATTTGTAGCTTCCTGTCGCTAATATTCCGTAGAATCGCAATTTTGTAAATTTCTTTGAAGAATTAATCTAATTATGCTTGAATTCGGAAAGAATTTGTTTTACAATGTACGCTGTTAAAATTTGAACGCGCAGGATGGGCGGCGCCCCTCCTCCCCGCGCTTTTCTGGAGGAGCCATGCTGCACATCGTTCTGGTGGAACCTGAGATCCCGCAAAACTGCGGCAATATCGCCCGCACCTGCGCCGCCACCGGCAGCCGGCTGCACCTGGTGGAACCCCTGGGCTTCGACATATCGGAGAAGGCGGTCCGCCGGGCGGGGCTGGACTACTGGCACCTGGTGGAGGTATCCACCCACCCCAGCCTGGAAGCCCTGTTCCGGGACTTCCCTCAGGCCGCTGCGGACCTGTGGCTGGCCACCACCAAGGCCCCCCGTGCCTACAGCGAGGCCCGGTTCTCCCCGGACTGCTGGCTGTTCTTCGGCAAGGAGACCGCCGGGCTGCCCCCGGACTTCCGGGAGGCCTTCCGGGAGCGGTGCGTCCGTCTGCCCATGGTGGACGAGGCGAGAAGCCTGAACCTTGCCAACAGCGTGGCGGTCCTGGTCTACGAGGCCCTGCGGCAAAACGGCTTTCCCGGCCTCCAGGGCGTCGGCGAGATGGGCCGCTAGATCCCCGCTTTTCCCCTGTCAACCGTACCTTTATATATGTGAAAGGAGTGTCATTGGACATGAACTACAACAAGAAGACTGTCAAGGACATCGACGTAACGGGCAAGAAGGTCCTCCTGCGCTGCGATTTCAACGTGCCCCAGGACAAGACCACCGGCGCCATTACCGACGACAAGCGCATCCGCGCCGCCCTGCCCACCATCCAGTACCTGCTGGACCAGGGCGCGGCAGTCATCGCCTGCTCCCACCTGGGCAAGCCTGAGCCCAGCTTCGACAAGTGGGTGAAGAAGCAGACCGAGAAGGGCAAGGACCCCGCCTCCCTCACCAAGGAGAAGTGGGAGAAGTCCCTGAAGGCCCTGACCCTGGCCCCCGTCGCCAAGCGGCTGAGCGAGCTGCTGGGCAAGGATGTGGTCATGGCCGCCGACGTGGTGGGTCCCGACGCCCAGGCCAAGGCCGCCGCCCTCAAGAGCGGCGAGATCATGCTGCTGGAGAACACCCGCTTCGAGAAGGGTGAGACCAAGAACGATCCGGAGCTTGCCAAGGCTATGGCCGGCATGGCGGAGGTCTATGTCTCCGACGCCTTCGGCGCGGTCCACCGGGCCCACGCCTCCACCGCCGGCGTGGCCGCCTACCTGCCCGCCGTCAGCGGCTTCCTCATCGAGAAGGAGCTGGAGATCATGGGCGGCGCCCTGGCCAACCCCAAGCGGCCCCTGGTGGCCATCCTGGGCGGCAGCAAGGTCTCCTCCAAGATCGGCGTCATCAACAACCTGCTGGACATCGCCGACACCATCATCATCGGCGGCGGCATGGCCTACACCTTCGCCAAGGCCCAGGGCGGCAGCGTGGGCAAGAGCCTTCTGGAGGCCGACTGGCTGGACTACTGCAACGAGATGCTGGCCAAGGCCAAGGAGAAGGGCGTGAAGTTCCTCCTGCCTGTGGACAACTACTGCGCTGCGGAGTTCTCCGCCGACGCCACCCCCGTCCTCTACGACGCCATGTCCATTCCCGACGACATGATGGGCATGGACATCGGTCCCAAGACCGTGGAGGCCTATGTGGCCGCCGTGAAGGACGCCGGCACCGTGATCTGGAACGGCCCCATGGGCGTGTTTGAGTTCCCCGCTTTCGCCGAGGGCACCCGTGCCGTGGCCAAGGCCCTGGCCGCCACCGACGCCATCACCATCATCGGCGGCGGCGACAGCGCGGCCGCTGTGGCCCAGCTGGGCTTTGCCGACAAGATGACCCACATCTCCACCGGCGGCGGCGCCTCCCTGGAGTTCCTGGAGGGCAAGGAGCTGCCCGGTGTGGCCTGCCTCCTCGACAAGTAACCTGTTTCCCCCGGGCAGCTCCCGGCGTCCCAACGGAGCCCAGCGCAGCGGGTCCGTTGGGAAGAGGAGCCGCAGCAAAGTGAGCGAGCTTTCCCGCCTGCGGGGAAGCGAGGGATACGGCGCTTGCGGCGACGAGCACGGCGTGGCCTGCCTCCTCGACAAGCATCGCTGAACCGCTGCGCGCTGCAGCGGACGAACCATTTTCCCTTGTGCACCCGGCCCCGGCCCTGCCGGAGGATAGACCTCCTCCGGCGGGGCCCCGGTTGTGTATCATATCACCACTTCATTATTTATTATAAAAATTAGACCGGAGACGCAAGCACCATGAACCGCGGAGATCGCAAGACCAGGATTGCCGGCAA
>CALWYI010000172.1 GCA_944385715.1 uncultured Oscillospiraceae bacterium
ATGACCAGAGCCAGGACCAGTGCGAGAATCTTCTTCAGATTTCTCATGGTGGATGTTTCCTCCTTCTAATTTTTTCGAGGCAAAAGTCTTGATATGGACTAATTTTGCATCATTTTTTGCACTTTAAGGCCAGCACCAAGCCCCTTACCCCTTTTTTTCGCAAGCCTTGGAAAATCCAGCCCATCGTTCGCACCGGAACACATACCGTGGCTAGCCGGTCCCGTATCTATCCCGGGAAGAACGGCAGGAAGGGCCTTCTTTGGCTTACGCAAGCAGTTTATCACGGGGGAAGGCGGAGTGTCAATGGGAGGGGAGGGTTTGTAACATAACTGTAATGTTGAACCTTTTTCCACACTTTCCGTCCTTTTCCACTCCAGGCACCGGAACAAGGAACTTTTTCCGGTACTTTCCATCCGTTTGTCCTGCCCTTGGGAGAAGGAATCCCTCTATCCAAGGGATTTTTTCCCCGCCGTGTTGCTCCCCGCTGTGCAACGACAGGCCGGTTTTTCCCGGAGGGTGAAGGGACGGTGACGGAAAACGGAGCTGGATCGTGAGCAGCTGCTGGAGGCGCTGGAAAAAATCGCGCTGTCCAAACCCAACGACGCCATTTCTTTGGCCCTGCATCCGGAAAAACGAGTGAGTGGGCTGGACCTGTGGGGCGTGGCGGAGTTCAAAAAGGGCAATAACGGCATGATCGAGATCAAATTCACGGACCGTGTGAAGGCGATCTCCCTCCTGCTGGAGGCCCTGGGCGGCGGCGAGGACGGCATGGCCGCCCTGCTGGACGCCCTGGACAGCTGCGGCGAGGAGCCGTTGGATTCTTAGTTGAAATGAGTGGTATCGGTTGAACATCAAGCGCTTCTCCCCGAAGCAGCGGCGGGTCATGGCCTGGTGGAGCCCCCGATCCGTCGACCGGCGCTTCGACGCCATCATCTGCGACGGGGCCGTGCGCAGCGGAAAAACCCTGTGCATGGGACTGAGCTTCGCCTGCTGGGCCATGGCCTGCTTCAACCATCAGCAGTTCGCCTTCTGCGGCAAAAGCGTGATCTCCCTGCGGCGGAACCTGCTTCAGGAATTGATTCCTTTGCTGAAGGACCTAGGCTTCCAATGCCGGGAAAAGCGCAGCGAGAACCTGCTGATCCTCAGGCGGGGCAGCCGGGAAAACCGGTTCTGCCTGATGGGCGGAAAGGACGAGGGCAGCGCCGCCCTGATCCAGGGCGTGACCCTTGCGGGGGTTCTTCTGGACGAGGTGGCTCTGATGCCCCGGAGCTTCGTGGAGCAGGCGGTGGCCCGGTGCAGCGTAAGCGGCTCCCGGCTGTGGTTCAATTGTAACCCCGAGGGACCCCAGCACTGGTTCTACCAGGAGTGGATCCTGAAGGCGGAGCAGCACAACGCATTATACCTCCATTTCACCATGGACGACAACCCCTCCCTCTCCCCCCGCATCCGGCAGCGCTACCGCTCCAGCTACAGCGGCGCCTTCTACCGGCGGTTCATTTTGGGGGAATGGACCGCCGCCAAGGGGCTAGTGTACGACTTCTTCGACCCCGCCAGGGACGCGCGGCCCCGGCCGGAGGGCGATATGGAGGAGTACTGCATCTCTGTGGATTACGGCACCGCCAATCCCTGTTCCTTCGGCCTGTGGGGCCGGCGGCGCGGCGTCTGGTACCGGATGGAGGAGTATTACTACGCATCCCGTCGTACCGGCGTGCAGCTGACCGATCAGGAGTACACCGCGGCTCTGGAGCGCCTGGCGGCCGGGCGCTCCATCCGCTGCGTGGTGGTGGACCCCTCCGCCGCCAGCTTCATCACCGCCCTGCGCCAGGCGGGCTACCGCGTCATCAGGGCCAACAACGACGTTCTCTCCGGCATCCGCGTCACCGCCAGCCTTCTCAAACAGGGGCGGCTGGTGATCTGCCAGGGCTGCGAGGACTGTCTCAGGGAGATGGCGCTCTACCGCTGGAGCGACCAGGGCGGCGGGCACGACGCGCCCCGGAAGGAGGACGATCACGCCATGGACGACATGCGCTACTTCGCCGCCACCATCGTGGAGCCGGAGGCGCGTGGCTCCCCCTTCTTCGCGGGCAGCGTGGAGCGGCCCTCCTGGTAGGCCGCTTCCTTATATATAATGTAAAAGGAGTTTTCGATGGATGGGACTGTTTAAGCGGAAACTGGAACCGGTGGGGGCGGCCGCCGCCTCGCCCCAGATCCGGCGGGGCGACGCGCCGCCCTTCGGCATGCTGTCGGGCTACGTCCCCTTACAGCCGGGAGAGGCCAGGCTGTACCGGGCTATCCGGGAGGCCGTGCCCCTGGTGGACGCCTGTATCTACAAGATCATCCGGCTGTGCGGCGGGGTCAGCGCCACCTGCACCGATCCCCAGGCGGAAAAGGAGCTGCGGCGCTTTCTGGAGCGGGTACCCGCCGGCCGGGGCCAGCAGGGCATCAACGCCTTTCTGGACCAGTACCTGGACTCCATGCTGGTATTCGGGCGGGGCGTGGGGGAGATCGTTCCCACCGGCGACGGCCGGGACATCGCCGCCCTGCTCTGCGGCCGGGTGGAGGACATCCAGATCCGGGAGGGGGACAACCCTCTGGACTTTACCCTGTGCGCCATGGACGCCTACGGGCAGATCGCGCCCCTTCCCTGCCAGCAGCTGCTCCTCTTCACGCCCTTCAATCCGGAGGCCTACGCCCCCTACGGCGTGTCCCTGCTGCGGTCCATGCCCTTCCTGACGGAGCTGCTGGGCAAGATCTACCACGCCATTGGCGTCAACTGGGAGCGGATGGGGAACGTGCGCTTTGCCGTGGTCTACCGGCCCCAGGCGGGAGAGCTGGAGCGGGGCATGGCCCAGGAGCGCAGCCGGCAGCTGGCCAGCGAGTGGAGCCGGGCCATGGAGAGCACCCGCAGCGGCAGCGTCCGGGATTTCGTGGCGGTGGGGGACGTGGACATCAAGGTCATCGGAGCGGACAACCAGGTTCTCGACAGCTCCGTGCCCATCCGGCAGATTTTGGAGCAGCTGGTATCCAAGACCGGCATCCCGCCCTTCATGCTGGGCCTCAGCTGGTCCAGCACCGAGCGCATGAGCGCCCAGCAGTCGGACCTGCTCACCACGGAGATGACCGCCATACGCCGCTCTCTCACCCCGGTCATCGAGCGCATCTGCTCCCTCTGGCTGCGGATGCACGGCTATGGCTGCGATTTCCAGGTGGTCTGGGACGACATCAACCTCCAGGATCTCCTGGAGGAGGCCAAGGCCGATTGGTACCGGGAGCAGACCAGAAAGCTGGCGCTGGAAAACGACGCGGCGGAGCGCGCCCTCTCCTGACGGCGCCCTTCCCCGCCCTCTGCCCCGTTTATTTTCGATAGGAGGCGATCCTGTTTGGATGTAACAAAACAGCCGGGCTCCGTGATGGCGTACCAGGTGTCCCGGGAGGACATGGCGCTTATCAACCGCCTGGCAAAAACCGCTCTGACGCCGGAGCAGGTGTACACCTTCGCCGTACGTCTGTGCGACAACGAGGTGGATCGGGACTGGGAGCGTTTCGATATCCCCGCTCTGTCCGCCCTCAGCGAGCTGTTTGTGGGAAAAAGCGGCATCTTTGACCACAACTGGTCCGCCGAAGGACAGACCGCCCGGATCTACCGCACCGAGCTGTGCCAGGAGCCGGGCCTCACCGCCGCCGGGGAGCCCTGCCGCTATCTGAAGGGCTGCGCCTACATGCTACGCAGCGACAAAAACAG
>CALWYI010000173.1 GCA_944385715.1 uncultured Oscillospiraceae bacterium
TCCCTCCCCGGCTACCCCAGCCAGAACATCGTCTCCGACCTGGGGGAGCAGGGCATCTGCATCTCCGCCGGCTCCGCCTGCCACAAGGGCAAGCTCAGCCACGTCCTCACCGCCATGAACCTGCCCAAGAAGGTGGCGGCGGGGACCATCCGTGTGAGCTTTGGCCCGGAGACCACCAAGGAGGACATCGACGCCTTCGCCGACGCCCTCCGGGCCCACCAGAAGAACCGCTTCCCTATGCTGTAACGAACGGCCGATATACCACTTTATATAAAGGAGTCCGTTTTTCCTATGGTCATCCGCAGTCTGCGCCGGGAGCCCGGCTTTTACAACCGCCTGTGGCGGCTGAGTCTGCCCATCATCCTCCAGAACCTCATCACCACCTCCCTGGGCTTTGCCGACACCTTCATGGTGGGCCTCCTGGGCAACGCGGAGATGGCGGCGGTCACCGCCGCCAACGTGCCCATCTTCATTATCCAGGTGGTGATCTTCGGCTTCCAGAGCGGGCTGGCCGTGCTGGTGAGCCAGTACTGGGGAAGGGGGGACACCGACAACATCAACCGCTGCATCGGCGTGGCCCTCTACTCCGTTACCGGTTTGTCCACCGTCATTGCCCTTATTACCTTCTTCTTTCCCGCCCAGGTGCTGGGCCTCATCACCCCCAATCAGGCCCTCATCGACCTGGCCGTGTCCTACATCCAGATCGTGGGCTTCTCCTACATCTTCAACGGCATCAGCAGCATCTACGCCGGGGTCCAGCGGAGCACCGAGTACCCCGCCTTCGGCATGTTCCTCTTCGGCATCTCCATGTGCGTGAACACCTTCCTCAACTATGTGCTCATCTTCGGCAAGTTCGGCGCTCCCGCCCTGGGGGTCACCGGCGCGGCCATCGCCACCTTCACCTCCCGGGTGGTGGAGTTCCTGGTGGCCCTGGGCTTCGCCCTCTTTAACCACCGCCTGCCCCTGAAGCCCGGCTGCATCTTCCGGCCCGGCGCCTTCATCTTCCGCAGCTTCGTCAAGTACTCCACCCCGGTGGTGGCCAACGAGGCCATGTGGAGTCTCGGCACCTCCATGCTCACCGTCATCATGGGCCACATGGATAACAGCCAGGACATGCTGGCGGCCTACGCCCTCATCGGCAACATCGACAAGCTCTCCACCGTGGTGTGCTTCGGCATCGCCGCCTCCGCCGCCGTCATCGTGGGCAAGGAGATTGGCGCGGGCACGGACCACAAGAAGGTCTATGAGATCAGCTGGACGCTGCTGCTGGTGTCCCTGATGATCGGCGGCGGGGTGGCATTGGTACTGTTGGGCCTCCTGCCCACCTTCTTCCGGCCGGTGCTGTTCCCCCTCTTCAAGCTCTCCGCCGGCGCCACCCTGGCCGCCACCTCCATGGCCATCGTCTACGCCGTGTTCTTGCCCATGCGGGCCTTCGACATCACCAACATCACCGGCGTCCTCCGGGCCGGCGGCGACGCCCGGACCGCCTCTATCATCGACATCACCCCCCTGTGGCTGGTGGCCATCCCCCTGATGGCGGTGACGGCCCTGGTGGTGGGGGCCCCGGTGCCGGTGGTGTGTATCGCCATGCAGGCGGAGAACCTCTGCAAGTGCCCCCTGGGCCTTATCCGCTTCCGCAGCCGGAAGTGGATCCACGACATCACCCGCATCGAACCTTAAAAGCGAGAAAGGAGCCCGCCCATGACCATCTTCCGCTGCCCCCTCTGCGGCGGGCCTCTCTTTGAGGTCCCCGGCGGCCTCCGCTGCCCCAGGGGCCACCGCTTCGACCGGGCCCGGGAGGGATACGTCCACCTGCTGCCGGTGGGACAGAAGCACTCCCTCTCCCCAGGCGACGACAAGGCCATGGTCTCTGCCCGCCGGGCCTTCCTGGACAGGGGCTGGTACGCCCCTCTCCGGGAGGAGCTGGAACATCTGGCGGTGAAATACACCGGCGGCGAGCCGGTGGTGCTGGACGCGGGCTGCGGCGAGGGCTACTACACCCAGGGGGTCCGTCAGGCCCTGCTGTCCGCCGGAAAAGCGCCCCACGCGGCGGGCTTCGACATCTCCAAGTTTGCGGTCCAGAAGGCGGCCCGGCGGTGTCCGGAACTGGACCTGGCGGTGGCCTCCGCCTACCATATGCCGGTGGGAGACGGGGCCGTGGACCTGCTGCTGAACGTGTTCTCCCCTCTCGCCATCGAGGAGTTCCGCCGGGTGCTGAAAAAAGGCGGCTGCTATCTCTATGTGGTCCCCGCCGCCAAGCACCTGTGGGAACTGAAGGAAGTGCTCTACGACGCGCCCTACCCCAACGAGGAGAAGGAGACCCCCTACGAGGGGTTCGCCTACCGGGAGATCGTCCCGGTAAGCTACACCGTCCACCTCTCCACCCAGGCGGACATCCAGGCCCTGTTCCAGATGACCCCCTACGCCTGGAAGACCCCCGGGGCGGGCAAGGCCCGGCTGGCGGCGCTCCCATCGCTGGACTGCCAAATCGACTTCCGCGTCCACATATTCCAAAGGGAGAGCTGAAAGCCGCAAAGCCATCTCTCTGACCGATATGGTGAATTGCCCCCGCCTCCGGAGCGAGGAAAACAAAGCAAACTATGCTCTGATCCCGTCACCTCCCGGAATGGTTTTCGTCTATAGGGATAGAAACACCATTTTATGAGGAGGTATGTGTATGAAGCGGAAAGTGATGGGCGTCTTATGCTATCTGCTGGGCGTCGTTCTTTTTGTGATCGCCAATTCCGCCGTGGTCAGCGGCAGTCCCATACAGCTGTCTTACTTCCAGAGAGCGGCCCTCTGCGGCGCGGCGGTCTGCTCCATCGGGATCGCGCCCTTCCTCTGTCCGTCCAAAACAAGGGTGGGGACCGTTATCAAGTTTGGCATCGCGGTGGTCTTGATCTGCTGCATTTTCGCTTTCGGCGGGTTCAAACCGAATGATATGGCCTGAAAGCGAAGAGGCCTGAGCCGTCATGGCTCAGGCCTCTCTTATTACCGCTGGTCCTCCTCCAGGCTCCAGCCGTAGAGGGGATAGCGCTGGACGGCGCCGAAGATCTTCTTGCGCAGGTTGGGGTAGCGGTCCTCCAGCTGCCGCAGCAGCGCCTTCATCTCCTCCCGGCGGGTGGAGCCGTTGGCGGGGCAGGGGTTCTCCACCACCGGCAGTCCCAGCCGCCGCACCGCCCCCCGGACCTCCCGCTCCTGGACGTAAAGCATGGGCCGGATCTGGGTGACCTTCGTCCGGTCCAGGTAGGTCACCGGCTGGAAGCAGCTGATGCGCCCCTCCAGGAACAGGGACATCACCATGGTCTCCACCGCGTCGTCCTGGTGGTGGCCCAGGGCGATCTTGTTCAGGCCCAGGCGGTTCATAGTGGTGCTGAGGGCTCCCCGCCGGAACTTGGCACAGAGAGAGCAGGGGTTCTTCTCCTTGCGGTGCTCAAAGACGATCTCGTAGATGGGCACCTCCTCCCGGTGGTAGGGGACGTTCAGCTCCCGGCACAACTCCGCGATGGGGGTGAAGTCCATCCCCGGGGTGCCGCTGTCGATGGTGATGGCCACCACGTCGAAGGGCTGGGGGTAGAATTCCCGGAGCCTCGCCAGGGCGCACAGGGTCAGCACCGAGTCCTTGCCGCCGCTGACGCCCACAGCGATGGTGTCCCCCCGGTCGATCATATGGTAGTCCTCCACGCACCGGCGGACCAGTGACAAGATGTGCTGCAT
>CALWYI010000174.1 GCA_944385715.1 uncultured Oscillospiraceae bacterium
ATTCAGTGGCTGCGCAGGGAAGTTTTGCAGGCGTCCGATTGGGCAAAAGCGGGGGTCCAGCCCGAAGGGGGCTGGCGTGTTTTTGGGTACTTTTTGCACGAGCAAAAAGTACCTCGCCCGTGGGTGCGAGAACCCACAAAGAGGAAGGCCGCTTCCGGCCCTTTCGGAAGCACCGGGGTCCGGGGCGGGGAGCCCCGGGAGCCAAAGCCCGAAGCGGCTGGCTTCGGATGCGCCCGGGGCCCGGGGGCGGAACCCCCGCCGAAAAGAAACGGGCTTCGGGGGCGGAGCCCCTGGCTGCATTCCCGCCCGGCGGCAGGCGCATCAGCCCTGCATCGGCCGGGTGCGTCCGCCCAGCCGGTGCGAGTATCGGGGTTTGGGGCCGCGAGGGCCCCATAGAAAAATCCCCCCCGCCGGTGGGAACCGGCAAAAAAATTTTCCCCCGCCCTTTATTTGTTCACAATTTTGCGGTAGACTGAGAAGAAATCCAGGGAGAATCGAGGTCTTTTCCATGCAGGGCTTCTTCTACAAAGTGTCCAGCGCCATGGCCCGCTTCATGTACGGCCGCAATGGCACCGATCAGCTCAACTGGGCCATTCTGGTGGTCTATCTGATCCTGTGGGTGCTGCGGACAGTGGTGAGCCTGCTGCAGGTGCCCTTCGCGGCCACGGTCATCGACGTGGTGATGCTGCTGCTGGCCATCGCCCTGCTGTGGCGGACCTTCTCCCGGAACCTGCCCAAGCGCCGGGCGGAGAACCAGAAGTTCGTCAACTGGTGGTGGCCCATCAAGAGCCGCTTCTCCGCCGCGAAAGCCCGCCGGGCCGACAAGGAGCACAAGTACTTCACCTGCAAGAACTGCAAGACCATCTGCCGGGTGCCGGTGGGGAAGGGGAAGATCGTCATCACCTGCCCCAAGTGCGGCCACCAGATCGAGGGCCGCAGCTGATCCCCCTATACGAAAGCCCCGGGACGACCGTCCCGGGGCTTTTTGCCGCTATTTTCCGTTCTCCTCCGCCGGGAGCTGGTCCCGGAGGGCCCGGTCGAAGGCGGGCAGATCCCGCCCCAGCCGGAGGAATTTCCCCGCCCGGTCCATAAAGCAGTGGGAGGAGGCGCCGGTGAGGACCAGGGTGCCGTCGGTCTTGCGCATCTCGTAGGCCACCACCAGCTTGGGGCAGCGGTAGGACCGGACGGACACGGTCACCTCCACCTGGTCGTTGAAGGTGGTGGGAGCCCTGTACTGGCACTCCAGACCGATGACCGGGGAGACCACCCCCAGCTCCTCCAGCTGGTCGTAGGGCCAGCCCAGCTGGTCCAGAAAGTCGATGCGGGCCTCCTCCATCCAGTGGATGTAGTTGGCGTGGTGGGTCACCCCCATCTTGTCCGTCTCATAGTAGTTGACCCGGTGGCGGTAAGGCGTCATGGCGTATGACCTCGATTTCTTCTGATATTGGCTACCAGAATACCACAATTTCCGCCCCCGCGCAAGAAGGCGTCCCCGCCCGCTGGACAATCCCGCGGCCATGGGATATAATATGTGCCGAAAAACACGGGAAAGGAACCGATCTCATATGAACGACGTCATTCTCCTGAAGCTGGGGGAGGTGGTCCTCAAGGGCCTCAACCGCCACACCTTCGAGGACAAGCTCATGAGCAACATCCGCCGCCGTCTCCAGCACTGCGGCAAATTCCATGTCTACTCCAAGCAGAGCACCATCTACGTGGAGCCCCAGGAGGACGCCTGCGACATGGACGCGGCCTACGACGCCTGCAAGAAGGTCTTCGGCGTCATCTCCGTCACCCGGGCCCGGCCCTGCGAGAAGGACAAGGACGCTATCCTCGCCTGCGCCAGGTCCTACCTGGACGGCCAGCTCCGCGGCGCCAAGAGCTTCAAGGTGGAGACCAAGCGCTCCGACAAGCAGTTCCCCATGAACAGCATGGAGATCTCCCAGTACGTGGGGGGCCTCCTCCACGACGCCTACCCCCACCTCACCGTGGATGTCCACCACCCGGAGCTGTGCGTCCACGTGGAGGTCCGGGAGAAGGCGGCCTACGTCCACGGCCCGGCGGAGCCGGGGGCCGGCGGCCTGCCCATCGGCATGGGCGGCAAGGCGGTGAGCCTCCTCTCCGGCGGCATCGACAGCCCCGTATCCTCCTTCATGATCGCCAAGCGGGGGGTCCAGCTGGAGCTGGTCCACTTCTTCAGCCCCCCCTACACCTCCCAGCAGGCCAAGGAGAAGGTCATCGAGCTGGCAAGGCAGCTGACCCCCTGGTGCGGCCGCATGGTCCTCCACGTGGTCCCCTTCACGGAGATCCAGGAGGAGATCCGCCGCGCCTGCCCCGAGGACCACTTCACCCTCATCATGCGCCGCTTCATGATGCGTCTTGCGGTGGCGGTGGCCAGACGGACCGGCTGCAAGGCCCTGGTCACCGGCGAGTGCCTGGGCCAGGTGGCCAGCCAGACCATGGACGCCCTCACCGTGTCCGACGACGCCTGCGAGCTGCCGGTGCTGCGGCCGGTCATCGGCATGGACAAGGAGGAGATCGTCCGCATCTCCCGGCGCATCGGCACCTTCGAGACCTCCATCCTGCCCTATGAGGACTGCTGCACCGTCTTTACCCCCCGGCACCCCCGGACCCACCCCGACCTGGAGGAGGTCCGCCGGTATGAGGCCGCCCTGGACGTGGAGGGCCTCATCGGCAGGGCCCTCCAGGGGGTGGAGCGGATCACCATCGCCTGAGGGGTGCTTGTCGACGGGGGCTGACCGCCCCCCGCAGGGCTGATGCGCCCGTCGCCGGGCAGGCGGGAACGAATCGGGGCCTGCGCGGCCCCGGACCTGGGTGTTTACTATTGGGGCCTTCCCGGCCCCAAACCCCGGGTCACTTTTTCCTCGGCGAAAAAGTGACCAAAACGCCGCCGGGGACACCCCGGCCCCCGTTTGCCTAATCGGACGCCATCAAACTATGCTGCTGCCTTGCCACTGAACCAGACTCTTTTGGCATCTGATCTGAGGTGGGCTTCTTGTCCGGCTTCGGCTGACGCCCTGTCCTCATTTGATTCCGCCGCGGGCGGGGTTAGCAGATAGGGGCCTACGGGCTTAAAGGGAGAAGCGAATCTGTTTTCTCCGACAAATTGCCTGCTTCTTTGGAAATCAGACAGGCTCTTCCCCCCAGCACGGTCTCCTCGCGGCGCAGCCGCTGCGGCCTACGCTACAAACATGCCACCGGCATGTTTGCTTAACGCTGCGGGGCCGACAGGCGAAGTGCGTAGTGCACCGCACCGATTACGAAGTACATCTGGTATTTCAGTGGCTGCCCGGTATCTTCTCTGATACAGACCGATTGGGCAAAAAGAGGGGGGCCGGGGTCTCCCCGGCGCGCTTTTGCCTACTTTTCCCGCGGGGGAAAAGTAGGCCTGCGGAGCATACCCAGCCCGGAGGGCTGATAAAGAGACATTCAGAGGAACTATCCTCTGATACGATCCCCCTGCCGCCGGGGTGAGGCGGGAAAAAAGAAAGAGGCGCGGTTACCCCGCGCCTCCCTCCGTTCTGCCGTAGCCATGGCCCTGGCCGCTGTGGCCGTGGTCCTCCTCATGGTGGCCGCCCCAGCCCTGGCCGGAGCCGCCGGCCGTATCCCCGGCGGCG
>CALWYI010000175.1 GCA_944385715.1 uncultured Oscillospiraceae bacterium
TGCTAAGGGAGTAGGCGTGTAAAAAGCGCGCGAGGGTTCAAATCCCTCCTTCTGCGCCAAGGAAAAAGCCTGAAACCATTGCGGTTTCAGGCTTTTTCTGTTGTTATGTTACAGGTGTTTTCCCTTATACGGTTCCCGCCCGGGCTTCAGCGCCTTTTCCCGAGAGACCCCCGCCCGGCGGCACCCTCCCCTTTTGCGGCGGGCTGAAAAAGGCCGGCTCGCTCTGGCCTTTTTTCCCCATATGAGATACAATGGGACAACAAAGGCGGAAGCTGGGGGCGACGCCCCGCGGCCCGGCATGTACCCGGCCCGTACGGCAGCGTGGGGAAAGCGCCGGGGCAGCGGATCGGATGGAGGAGCATAACGCATGGTAGAACTGTTTGGCTTGGAGTATCTGACGGCACTGGGCACGACCATGGTGCTGCTGTTTCTGGACAGCCGGTATTCCCGGCGGCGCACCGTTTTAACGATCTGCGCTGTCCTGGTCCTGGCCATGGCCGCTGTCGCCGCCTTGTACCGGACGGCCGGCCTGGAGGCCACCCTCCGGGTCTACTCCCTGATCGTCCATATTCCCTCTCTGCTGCTCTTTTTCCTGCTCAGCCGTTTCCGGGGGTGGCGGCTGGTGTTCCAGCAGCTCTCCGCTATTTTGTTCTGTTCGCTGATCCACCACGGGGCAGGCATGCTCTACTACCTGTCGGGCGGCAAATTCTGGGTGCTGATCGTATCCTACGCCGTCCTCAGCGCGGGAGTCATCTGGTTCCTGGTCCGCTTTCTGCGGCCGCTGTTTCTCCAGACGCTGCTGGAACTGCGCCGGGGCTGGTGGCTCATATGCCTGGTGATGGCCACGTACTATGTCATCATCATCTACCTGATCCCCGGCGTGGTTGGGCTCGAGCGGAGCAGCACCCTCATCAAGCCCGCCATTTCTCTGCTGATGGTGGGGTTTTATTCCCTTCTGATGTTTCTCTTTTTCAGCGTCCGGAAGGAGGCGGAAACCCGGCACAGCGCCCAGATGTCCGCGCTGCAGCTGTCTGCCCTGCAGAGCCGGATGGAGGCGGTGCGGGCCGCGGAGGACGCCGTCCGCATGGAGCGCCACGATCTGCGCCACCGGCTCCAGGCCGCCGCGGAACTGGTATCGCGGGGAGACAGGGACGCGGCCCTGGACTTTCTGGATGCCGCCCAAAAACGCCTGGACGAGGGGAAGGCCGTTCGCTGGTGCTGCCCGCCGGTGCTGGACGCGGTCTTTTCCTCCTACTTCGATCAGGCCCAGAATCAGGGTATCCCCGTGCGGGCAAAGATCTCCCTGCCGGACCGCCTGCCGGTGGACGAAGGGGAGGTTGCCGTCATCCTGGCCAACGCCCTGGAAAACGCCATCCACGCCAACCTGGCGCTGCCTGGGGAGCGGCGGGAGATCCGCTGCAAGATGGTGGGACGCCCCGGCGTCATGCTGGAAATCGCCAACCCCTGTGGCGAGGCGGTCGCCTTTGACGACCGGGGCCTGCCGGTGGCCCGCGGGGAGGGCCACGGGCTGGGCGTGCAGTCCATCTCCGCCTTCTGCCAAAAGCACGGCGCTGTCTGTCAGTTTGATCTGACCGACGGCTGGTTCCGGTTCCAATTGGTCCTCTGACAGAGCGAAAAAAGGGTTCCCGCAGGCAGCTGCCTGCGGGAACCTCTCTTTTTGCCCTGAGGGCTACAGGAGCGCGCCCAGAGCGGCGTTGAGAATGAATACGGCGGCCAGGAGGTAGAGGGCCGGGTCGACCAGATGGGCCCGCTTCCGGCACACCATGACCACCACATAGGAGACCACCCCCAGCATGACGCCGGTGGTGATGGAGAAAGTGAAGGGCATGCCCACGATCATCAGGAAGCTGGGCAGGGAGATCTCCACATGCTTCCAGGTGATCTGGGTGATGCCGCTCATCATGGACATGCCCACCATGACCAGAGGCGCGGCCAGGGCAGCGCCGGTCACCACCCCCGCCAGGGGCATAAAGGGCAGCAGGCACAAAAAGAGCAGGCCGGTCACCACGGCGGAAAGGCCGGTGCGGGCGCCCTCCCGTATGCCGGTGGCGGATTCCCCCGTGACGGTCACGTTGCTGACCCCCAGCAGCGCCCCGGCGCAGGTGGCGGCGCCGCAGCAGAGCATGGCCTCCCGCTGGCCGGGGAGATCGCCGGTGGTGTCCGTGAGCTTGGCGTCGCCCGCCACGCCCAGGAGGGTGCCCAGGGCGTCAAAGTGCTGGGAGACCAGCAGGGAGAGCAGTGCGGAGATCAGGGGGATGGGGCCCAGGGCCAAAAGACCGGCGAAGTCCGGTTTCAGCGCGGTGAGGGACAGCGTCGGAGCGGCCGTCAGCGTCTCGGGCAGGGCGGTCACTCCCAGGGGGATCCCCAGCGCTATGGTCACCGCCATGCCCAGCATGAGGGCGCCGGGGACCTTCTTCATTACCAGCACCGCCGTGAGGAAGATGCCCAGCAGCGCCAGCAGCGTGCCCGGCGCGGCCAGGGACCCCATGTCCACCAGGTTGTTGTCGGCGGTGATGAGGCCGGCATTGATGAGCCCGGAGAGGGTGAGGAAGAGGCCCACCCCGGCGGACAGGGCGAACTTGAAAGGCATGGGCAGCGCGTCGCTGAGCCGCCCCCGCAGGGGGCTGAGGGCGAGAAGCAGGAACAGCACGCCGGAGAGCAGCACCAGGGCCAGGGCCTGCTGCCAGGTGCAGCCGTACTGCTGGCAGAGGGTGTAGGTAAAGAGGGTGGTAAAGCCCAGGCCGGGGGCCAGGGCGAAGGGCAGATTGGAGGTGAGGCCCGACACGATGCTGCCCGCGGCGGCGGCCAGGCAGGTGGCCGTCATGACCTCCCCGAAGTCCATGCCCGCCCCGGAGAGCAGGCCCGGGATGACCAGGACCAGGTAGGCCATGGAGCAGAAGGTGGTACACCCGCCCCGGATTTCCCTGCCCAGGGTGGTGCCCCGCTGGGAGAGGCAAAAGAATCGATCCAGCTGTTTCATCTCGTCTCACCTCCTAGATCGCCGAAAGGACGTACATGGCAATGAACAGGGCCGTCAGGATGTAGGTGACGGGAGGGATCTTCTTTCCCTTCCCGCTGACCAGACTGATGGCGGTGTAGGAGATGAAGCCCACGCCGATACCGTCCGCCACCGAGTAGGTGAAGGGGATCATGATCATGGTGAGGAAGCAGGGCAGGGCGATCTCCACCTGGTGCCAGTAGATGTTGGTGGCGTTGTGGATCATCAGCATGCCGATGAGCACCAGGGCCGGGGAGGTGGCCGCCCCCGGAATGATGCCCGCGATGGGGGCCAGCAGGATGGCGGCCAGGAACAGTACGCCGGTTCCGGCGGTATAGAGCCCGGTCCGGGCCCCGTCCGCCACGCCGGTGGAGCCCTCCACAGGGATGCCGATGGGGGGCGCGCCCAGCAGCGGCGCCACGGCGGTGGAGAGGGCCACCGCCGTCATGCCCCGGCTGTACCGGCCCAGGCCCCCCTTCTCGTCCAGCATATCCCCCGCCCCGGCGATGCAGATGAGGGCCCCCAGGGTGTCAAAGCACAGGCACATGGTGAAGGTGACCACGGCGGT
>CALWYI010000176.1 GCA_944385715.1 uncultured Oscillospiraceae bacterium
GGTGAAGCCGTAGTAGGTATTCTGGTCGTAGTCAAACACCACATTGTCCTGCCGCCAGCACACATCAAACCAGTCGGTGTAGAGGGTAATGGCCTCCCCGGGGAGTGCCGCCTCCGGGTCCTTGTAGAGGAGCTGCCAGGCAAGCCCCGCCTCCTCCACCACCTGGGCGACAGTGTAGCTGACGCTGCCCCGGGCAAAGAGGGCGTCCCGGAAATCATTATAGGCGACGTACTCGATGGTCCGGGGGGTGAAGGTCACGCCGTCAAAGGTGCCGGTAAAGCGGAGGGCGGCGGCGTCCAAGGTTAGGGAGCCGTCCTGGAGAATCTCCTGCCCCGCCTCTGTGAGGTGGCTGCGGTCAAAGAGGCACCGGGCTTTTTGGTGGGAGCGCTCCGCCCCGGCCAGCCAGTCCGCCTCAGTGAGATACTCGAAAAAGAAGAAGTCTTCCCAGCTCCGCCAGAGCAGGTTCCCCTGGGCGTCGAATACCGCGGCGGCGGAAAAAACCTCCTTGGCCTCCTGCCGGGGGAGGAAGTTCCCCTCATTCTCCGTGGCGGTAGTGTGAAAGGTGGAGAAACTCTGGGCCTCGTTGGCGTCCGCCATGGCAGACCAGAAGAGGTTGTTCTCATAGTTTTCGTGCTGAGCGTCCAGGCCCTTCCCCCACCAGTGGGAGAGGTTGCGGACGTTGAGGGTGCCGGCAAAGTCGCCATAGGAATCCAGGTACCGCCTGGCGGCATACTCGGCGGTGACGGAGGTGAGGCAGAACATCCCCACCGCCCAGGCACCCAGGGTCGCCGCCAGGGTCAGAAGGGTCAGGCCGCTGCGGACCCGGAGGGGTTTCCGGCCCGGTCTCCGAATCCAGGCTGCCAGCAGAGCCGCCCCCGCCAACAGGACTTTGACAACCCCGGAAGTCACCTCGCTTTGTGCTACATAGTAGAGGAGAGGCGTGTCGTAATGCGCTGCCACATGTCGGGCGACAGTAATGTAGTTCCAGAAGTCGTGGAGTCCCCAGAGAAGGAGCAGCATGGCCAGAAAGGTCAGGGGGGTGATTTTGTGCTGATACCAGTCGGGGAACCGCTTTTTCAGCAGGTGGTTCATCAGGACGGTGAGGGCCACGCTCAGGGCCAGGGTGATCCAGAAATCCATCACGATCCCTCCCATCGGTAGCCCGCCTTGATGACGGTCCTGATCGCGCCGGCGCAGTCCCCCAGCTTCTCCCGCAGCCGCTTGATGTGGGTGTCCACCGCCCGAGCCTCCCCCTCGTAGTCGTAGCCCCAGCACTTCACCAGCAGCTGCTCCCGGCTCATAACGATGTTCTTATTCTGCATCAGGCAGCGGAGGAGGGCGTACTCCTTGGGGGTCAGGGCAACTTCCTGCTTCCCGGCCCACACCCGCTGGGCGGAGAGGTCCACCGTCACGCCGCCGCTCTCCAGACGGTCCCCGGTGCGCATGGCCCCCTGGCTGCGCTTGATGAGGGCCATGGTCTTAGCGTAGAGCACCGACATGGTGAAGGGCTTGGTCACATAGTCGTCGGCCCCCAGCTCATAGCCCAGCAGCTTGTCCTCCTCGGCGGAGAGGGCGGTGAGGAAGATGATGGGCACCTCCTGCCGCCGCCGCAGGCAGCGGCACACGGAGAACCCGTCCAGCTCCGGCATCATGATGTCCAGCAGCACCGCGTCGAAGGTCTCCTCCTCCGCGAGAGCCAGGGCCTTGGCCCCGTTCTCCGCCTCCACGGGGGTCTCCCCCTTGCTGCGGAAGTAGTCGCAGAGCACCTCCCGGAGCTTTCCCTCGTCCTCCGCAATCAGAATGCGATTTCCCATGGCTCTCCCTCCTTTGCCACCAGGATACCAGAGGGATGTGTACCCTCTGTGTCGGTGGCGGCAGATTTGTCTATTTTTCTTGTGCCTATCATACCATGTTCCCCGCCCCGCCGCCACAACCAGTTTCTGCCCCTCCAAAGGCGCAAAAAGCCGCCCACAGCGATCCGCTGTGGGCGGCACTTTACTGCTTGGAAGAGACCTTACATCTTCTCCGGGGCGTCCACGCCCAGGAGTGCCAGGCCGTTTTTCAGGACACTGCGGGTGGTGTCCGCCAGCTTCAACCGGGCGGAGAGCACCGCCGGGGCCTCGCCCTTGATGCGGCAGGCGGTGTAGAAGCGGTGGAAGCAGCCCGCCAGCTCCACCAGATAGCGGTTGATGTGGCTGGGGTCGTAGTCCCGGGCCGCCAGCCGCAGCTCCTCGCAGAACTGGGAGATCTGCTTGATGAGGGCGATCTCCGTCTCCCCGGAGAGGAGGGACATGTCCACATCCGCCATGGCGGGGACGGAGTACCCCTCGGCGGCCAGGTTCCGCAGGACGCTGCAGATCCGGGCGTGGGCGTACTCCACGTAGTAGATGGGGTTCTCGCTGTCCTCCCGGACGGCAAGGCCCAGGTCGAAGTCCATCTGGGTGTCGGGCTTGGCGTTGAAGAACCACCGGGCGGCGTCCACCGGCACCTCGTCCAGGAGGTCGCTGAGGGAGATGGCCTTGCCGGTACGCTTGCTCATGCGGACCACCTCGCCGTCCCGCAGCAGCTTCACCAACTGCATGAGGACGATGTCCAGACGGTGGGTGCCGTCCAGGCCCAGAGCGTCCATGGCGCCCTTCAGCCGGGCCACGTGGCCGTGGTGATCGGCACCCCAGACGTTGATGACCTTGTCAAAGCCACGCTTCTCAAACTTGTTGCGGTGGTAGGCGATGTCGGCGGCAAAGTAGGTGTAGAAGCCGTTGGCCCGGCGGAGGACGTCGTCCTTCAGGTCCAGCTTCTCGATGTCCTTCTCGCTCTTGCCGGCCTTGCGGTAGTTCTCCGCCAGAATCCGGCTGGTGGCCAGCCACAGGGCCCCCTCCTTCTCGTAGGTCCAGCCCAGCTCTGTGAGCTTGTCCACGGTCTCCGCCACATAGCCGCTCTCGTGGAGGGTGGACTCGAAGAACCACTGGTCGTACTCGATCTTGTAGCGCTGGAGGTCGCTCTTCATCTTGGGGATGTTCCGCTCCAGGCCGAACTTGGCCAGGGCGGCGTGACGGCTGGCGGTATCGGTATCCTTGTACTGCTCGCCGTACTGCTCATAGAAGGCCTGGGCCAACTCCTTGATATCGTCGCCGTGGTAGCCGTCCTCGGGGAAGGGTACCGCCTCCTCCCCCAGGATGATCTGGAGGTAGCGGGCCTCCAGAGAGGCGGCGAACTTCTCGATCTGGTTGCCGGCGTCGTTGACGTAGAACTCCCGCCACACGTCGGCTCCGGCGGCCTCCAGCACGGAGGCCAGGGTGTCCCCCAGGACGCCGCCCCGGGCGTTGCCCATGTGCATGGGGCCGGTGGGGTTGGCGGAGACGAACTCCACCATGATCCGCTGGCCCTTGAGGGTGTCGCTGCGGCCGTAGGCCCCGCCCTCGCTCTCCACGGCGGAGAGCACTTCCTGGTACCACTTCTCCGCCAGACGGAAGTTGAGGAAGCCCGCCCCGGCGATCTCCGCGGAGGCGAAGTAGCTGTCTGTAAGGTCCAGGTTCTCCAGCAGCAC
>CALWYI010000177.1 GCA_944385715.1 uncultured Oscillospiraceae bacterium
CAGCGGCCCGCCTGATCGTTTGACCTGCCGCAAGGCTTCTGCCTTGCGGACAAGGTTTTTTGCCCCGCTTTTTTTCAAAAAAGCGGGCGGGGCCCGGGGCCGCGCCCCGGTAAAATCCTATACAAAATGTTGTAATCCTCTTGACAAATACTGTCAGGATTCGCGGCTGGGCCGGGGGACGTTGTCCAGCACCACCCGGGGGAAGAGGGGGCGGAGCCTCTGCGCCAGCTCTGAAAGCTCTGCCGCCGCCCGGTCCATGTCCTCCGCCCTTACCTGGAGGAGGGCCAGGTCCCCCCGGAGCCGCAGCCGGAAGTCGGTATAGCCCAGGTCCATGAGGAGGGCCTCCCCTGTCTCCACCCGTTGGAGATCCTCCCGGGTGATGGGGGTGCTGGCGGGAATCCGGGTGGCGAGGCAGGCATAGGAGGGCTTGTCCCAGAGGACGATCCCCGCCGCTCTGGCCCGGGCGCGGATGTCAGCCTTGGTGACGCCGCACTCCCGGAGGGGGGAGCGGACCTCCAGCTCCCGGAGGGCCCGCATGCCGGGGCGGTCCCCGGCGTCGTCGGAGGCGTTGCTGCCGTCCAGCACCAGGGGGAAGCCGTCGGCCTCCGCCCGGGCCAGAAGGGCCGTAAAGAGGGCGCGCTTGCAGTAGTAGCACCGGTTTTCCGGGTTTTCCGCCACCTGGGGAACTGCCAGCACGTCCACCTTCAGCACCGTCAGGGCCGCCCCCAGGGCGGCGGCGGTGGCTTCCGCGTCCCGCAGCTCAAAGGCGGGCTGGAAGGGGGTGCGGACAAAGTAGGCGCCGATGCGCCTTCCGTACCGCAGGGCCTCGTGGAGGAGCCAGGCGGAGTCGATGCCCCCGGAGAAGGCCACGGCGCAGTCCGGGTGGGCGGCAAAAAAAGCAGGGATGGTCATGGACGGGACCTCCTGAATCAATTCTCCCCTAAAGCTTACCGTTCCGGCGGAGATTTGTCAACGGTCAGCGGGCGCCCTCCAGCAGCCGGACCAGGGCCTGGCCGCTCCACTGGTCCGTGACATTGTAGCGGCCCAGGAGCCGCAGGGAGGCGGTATCCCCTCGGACCAGCACATTGCTGTGGGGCTCGATGGTGAAGGTGACGGCGATCCCCTCCTCCCGGAGGATCTGATCCGTCTCCTCCGTATAATAGCCGAAGGGATAAGCCAGGGCCACCAGGTCCGTGGCCACCCGGCCCTCCCGCCGCTGCCGGAACCGCGCCATATCCTCGTCCAGCATCGCCTGATAATCCGTCGGCGTTTCCCCTGCCAGCGGCGTCATCCCGTCCCGGCCGCTGTAGCCATAGCTGGCGAGCTGGTGGAGGTCGTAGCTGTGGGACTGGAGGTCCAGCACCCCCTTTTCCACCCAGGGGGCCGCCTCCTCGTAGGAGAACCGGGACGGCGTCAAGGGCTCGCCGGAGTGGACGTAGATGTCCTCCCCCTCGTTGATGCCGATGACGAACACCGTGGCACACATCCCCAGGTCCTCCAGGATGGGGGCCGCCAGGGTGAGATTGCTGGTGTAGCCGTCGTCCATGGTGATGAGCACCGGCTTTTGCGGAAGGGGCCGGCCCTCCTCCACGTAGGCGCATATCTGCGCCAGGGTCACCGCCGTAAAGTCCGCAGCCCGTAGGGCCTCCATCTGCTCCCGGAAAACCTCCGGGGTCACCACGGTGTCGGCGGTACTCTCGGCGTCAAAGTGGTGGTACATCAGCACCGACAGGACCTTGGTGTGTCTGTTCCGGTACAGGATATTCAGCCCCAGCAGCACCAGCAGCAGGGCCAGGACCAGCGCCAGGCACTGCCTCCATTTTATTCGCATCATGACACCTCCCTCTGTACCGCCGCCGCAGGAGACAGGCGCACCGACAGGGGTCGCTCCGGCGGATGGGGCGCTATATGGTCTACAAACGTAAAGCTTTGGTAAAGAGAGTATAGCATTTTGGTCTACATATGTCAACTAAAATTCCCGCGAGTCTGCTGCACAGGAAGTATGCCCGGATGAGGCGGCCATTTTCCACCGCGATATCCGTTGGGCCCCATGGTCACAGCCGCAAAAAAACAGGCGGCCCGGAAAGCGGGCCGCCTGGATGGCGGGGACGGATGGAGGGACGCTTACTCCTTGACCTTTTTCAGCCGGGCGATGATGGGCCAGCTCAGCAGGCCGCCGCACAGGGCGGTGACCCCCTGGGGCCAGGAGAACATGATGGAGAGCATGGCGGTCTGCTGCTCGGGCAGGCCCGCCACCGCCAGCACCATGGGCACCGTCAGCCACAGGAAGGCGCACTTCACCACCGCGCCCAGAACCATGGCGGGGATGTGCCAGGAGGGACGGCGGGCCAGCAGGCCGTAGAGGATGCACAGCAGGGCGTTGCCCACCGCCACCATGGGGGTCACCACCATCTGGCTGATGCCGAAGAAGGCGGCCAGGATGGAGGACAGCACGCCGATGACCGCGCCGGAGGCGACGCCCGCCCGGGCGGTGAACACCAGGAGGATGCAGTTGACCAGGGTGCCGGTGATGAGCTGCTGGACGCTGAAGGGCCCGAAGATGGTGGCGATGCTGGGGATGCGGCTGCCCAGGAACTGGGCCACCACCACCAGGGCCACGCCCATGGCGGTGACGGCGATCCATTTGGTCGTTTTATTGTTCATTGGAGTGATACCTCATTTCTTAAATATAGTTGGCCGTCATACGTCGGCCTTGGCGCAGACGGTCTTGGTGGATACGCCGGGGAGCATCCCCAGCTTGCCGCTCATGGCGCTGATGACGCTGTTGGGGGCGCACATGGCGATGCTGATGAGGGAGAGATTTTTCTCCCGGCAGGGGATGCCCATGCGGCCGATGATGTAGCCGCTGTACGCGTGGAGAATGGCGTTGAGCTGTTCCACGGCGTCGGGATTCTCCACGATGATGCCCACCAGGGCGATGCGATCTTCCATATTGTTGATTCCTCCTGTGTGAAGTTTGATCGGATCACTGCCGGTCCGCCCCCCGGGACAAAGGAGAAGGCCCATGCCGCAGGCATGGGCCTTCTCCCGTCCACAGCGGGCGGGTAACGGGTCGCTTCCATGCCTTTCCCCGCAGGACGGACCTTTGGGGGCAGAACCGGATGATGTACTTTTTTACAGCCGGGAGGGGGCTTTGGGCATCTCCCAGGCGTGGTGGTCGGTGTGGAGCAGATGGTGGCTGCGCTCGCCGCAGGGCTTCTCCAGGTACTCCCGGTAGAGGGTCTGGATCTCGTTGTTCTCGTGGCTGAAGCGGACCTTCTCGCCCTTGTCCAACTCCCACAGGGCGCCGCCCCGGTACTCCGCCATCTCTACGCCGTCCACGATGGGCTGGCCGCCGCCGCCGGCGCAGCCGCCGGGACAGGCCATGACCTCCACGAAGTCGTACTGGACGTCGCCCCGGCGGAGGGCCTCCATCAGCTTGCGGGTGCGGCCCAGGCTGCTGACCACCGCCACCCGGACCACGCCGGCGCCGGGGATGTTGAAGGTGGCCTCCTTCCAG
>CALWYI010000178.1 GCA_944385715.1 uncultured Oscillospiraceae bacterium
CCGGCGATGAGGGCGGTGCAGATCCGGGGCAGGCGGTTGCCCAGGACCACCCGGTTGATGTTCTCGTCGTGGGCCCGACCGATGATGCCCCGGAGCAGCTCCGAGAGGGGCGTGGCGTAGGAGCCCGCCCGGAGGGAGAGAAGAACTGTCAGCACCAGCACCAGGGCCAGGACCGCCAGAAAGACGAGGCTCCGGGTCCGGTTGCGGCGGAAGGCGGGGTCGACGGCGCTGTGGCTATCGTGGTGGTGGGGAACATTATTCCCCCAGCTGGATGGGCCTGAACGCATAGCCGGCCTCCTTCAGATCGTCATAGGGGTTGCTGCCCAGCAGGGCGGTAAAGATCTCCCCGGCCTTTTCCACCGGGTCGATGTCGGCAAACTGCTCCGGGTAGAGGACCGCGGCGGCGTAGTAGGCGTCCGCCAGGGCGGTCTCCAGGTTGGAGGCGTAGGAGCGGAAGGAGATCTGGGCGTAGACCCGGCCCTCCCGGACGGCGGTGAGGCCCTGGTAGTAGTCGGGGTTCTTCGCGTAGTCCTCATTGATGAGGGCCATGCCGTTGAAATCCAGGAAGATCACGTCCGGGTCCCAGGCGAGGACCTGCTCGGTGTCGATGTCGAAGGCCCCGGCCTGGCCGGTGGCGTCCGCCAGGTTGTTGGCGTGGATGAGGACGAAGGGGCCGTAGCCCGCCTCGGTGCCCTCGAAGCCGTGGACGCCCTTGAAGGATACGCCGCCCACGTAGACGGAGGGCCGCTCCTCCTCCGGGATACCGGCGGTCCGCTGCTCCAGGTCGTCCCTGACGCCCTCCAGGTAGGCGGTAAGCTCCTCCGCCCGCTCCTCGCGGCCGTATACCTCCCCCATGAGGCGGATGGTCGCAAAGGCATTGTCATCCAGGGTAGTGTCGCTGCCGGGCACCACCACCACGGGGATGCCGGTCCTGCTCTGCAGGTCGTCGGCGTCATCCGCTGTGAAGGCGGCGGCCACGATCACGTCCGGCCCGGCGGCAATGATGGACTCCGGGTAGGGGTCCCCGTTGCCGCCGACCACCGGCAGGGAGGCGAAGGCATCGTAGTTGACATAATTATAGAGACGGGTGAGGGAGCGCTCCTGCTGTTCGTAATCCTCCACGCCCACCACCAGGTCCTGGGCCTGCATGTAACAGGTGTAGCGCAGGGCGCCCACGTTGACGCAGACGATGCGCTCCACGGTCTCCGGGATGGTCACCGTCCGGCCGGCGCTGTCGGTGATGGTCCGGGTATCCGGTTGGGAAGCGCCGCCGTTTTGGGCGGTGTTCTCCGCGCCGCAGCCGGCCAGGAGCAGCAGGATGCTGAAGGTGAGAATGGTGACCGCCCAGCGGTAAAAGTGTTTCATGAAGACTCTCCTTTGCGCGATGTTGCCCCCTTCCGTCCGACCCAAAACAGCTTTTCGCTGAGAGAGAGCGGGCGGAAGGGGCTGGTCCGGAGTGTAGTATACGGGATATCAACAGGTGGTACAAGCCGCCGGGGGGGATATTTTTTGCCAAATATTGCCGCCGGAGGCAGAAAAATTTTTTCTCTTGCCCGGGGCGCTTTGGTGGGGTACAATAGGGACCACTGACAAAATGCCCCAGGGAGCGCCGGCCTTCGGGCTCCCTGGGGGACAGGAGGACAAGAGGATGCGCATTTGCGGACTGCAGAAGCTGGCCATGGTGGATTTCCCGGGAAAGGTGGCGGCCACGGTGTTTACCGGTGGCTGCAACCTCCGCTGCCCCTTCTGCCACAATGCGCCGCTGGTGACCCGGCCGGAGGAGGCGGAGCGGATCGATGCGGCGGAGGTGCTGTCCTTTCTGGCGGGGCGGCGGGGTCTGCTGGACGGCGTGGTCCTCAGCGGCGGGGAGCCGCTGCTCCAGGAGGGCGTGGAGGACTTCCTGGCCCGGGTCCGGGCCCTGGGCTACGCCGTGAAGCTGGACACCAACGGCTGCTACCCACAGCGATTGCAGGGTATCCTGGCGGCGGGGCTGGTGGACTACGTGGCCATGGATATCAAGAATTCCCTGGAGAAGTACCCGGAGACCGTGGGCTGTCCCGGCTTTGACACCGCACCGGTGGAGGAGAGCGTCTGCCTGCTGATGGGAGGAAACGTGGACTACGAATTTCGTACCACCGCCGTCAGGCCCTTCCACACGCTGCAGGATATAGAGGCTATCGGCCGCTGGCTCACCGGTGCGCCCCGGTATTTTCTCCAGACCTTCGTGGATTCCGGGGACCTGGTGGGGGAGGGCTGCGGCGCCTTTTCCCCGGAGGAGATGCGGGAATTGGCCGGAAAAGCCCGTCCCTGGTTCAAAACCGTGGAGATTCGTGGTATTTGACGATATTTTGTGAGGTGAAAAAAATCAAACACAATATCTTGTGGTTTGCACTTGACAGACGGCCCCACATCGCCTATAATAAGAACCGTTCCGAATCATCGCGGCATCCGACTGCGGTCGGATCCCCGGACCATATAAATACAAAAGAAAGCAGGGCGGTTTCATGTATCAAGTTGTAAAGCGGGACGGCAAGGTCACGGAGTTTCAGCTCTCCAAGATCAGCATGGCCATCACCAAGGCCTTTGAGGCCACCCATACGGCCTACAATCCCGACATCATCGACCTCCTGGCGCTGCGGGTGACTGCGGACTACCAGGGCAAGATCAAGGACGATAAGATCTCCGTGGAGCAGATCCAGGACAGCGTGGAGAGCGTCCTGGGCAAAGCGGGCTACGACGACGTGGCCAAGGCTTACATCCTCTACCGCCGTCAGCGGGAGAAGATCCGCAACCTGAACACCACCATGCTGGACTACAAGGACCTGGTGGACAACTACCTCCAGATCAACGACTGGCGGGTGAAGGAGAACTCCACCGTCACCTACTCCGTGGGCGGCCTGATCCTCTCCAACTCCGGCGCCATCACCGCCAACTACTGGCTCAGCGAGATCTATGACGACGAGATCGCCAGCGCCCACAAGAACGGCGACATCCACATCCACGACCTGAGCATGCTCACCGGCTACTGCGCCGGCTGGAGCCTCAAGCAGCTGATCCAGGAGGGCCTGGGCGGCATCCCGGGGAAGATCACCTCCTCGCCCGCCAGCCACCTCTCCACCCTCTGCAACCAGATGGTGAACTTCCTGGGCATCATGCAGAACGAGTGGGCGGGAGCCCAGGCCTTCTCCTCCTTCGACACCTATCTGGCCCCCTTCGTCAAGATCGACAACCTGACCCAGCGGGAGGTCAAGCAGTGCATCCAGTCCTTCGTCTACGGCGTCAACACCCCCAGCCGCTGGGGCACCCAGGCGCCCTTCTCCAACATCACCCTGGACTGGACGGTGCCCAAGGATCTGGAAAACCTGCCTGCTATCGTGGGTGGCAAGGAGATGCCCTTTACCTACGGCGACTGCAAGAAAGAGATGGACATGGTGAACAAGGCCTTCATCGAGATCATGATCGAGGGCGACGCCAA
>CALWYI010000179.1 GCA_944385715.1 uncultured Oscillospiraceae bacterium
ACCGGCATCAAGAGCCTGAAGGTGGGCTACAACAAGGTCTTCGGCTACTACATCGAGGTCAGCAAGTCCTACTACGACCAGGTGCCCGAGGACTACATCCGCAAGCAGACTCTCGCCAACTGCGAGCGCTACATCACCCAGGAGCTCAAGGACCTGGAGCACACCATCCTCACCGCCAGCGACCAGGTGGTGGCCCTGGAGTACGAGCTCTTCACCCAGCTGCGGCAGCAGGTAGGTGAGGAGCTGGGCCGCATCCAGGCCTCCGCCGCCGCCGTCGCGGAGCTGGACGTGCTGTGCTCCCTGGCCGCCGTGGCCGCCAAGAACAACTACTGCCGCCCCGCCGTGGACGAGAGCGGCGTCATCGAGATCCACGACGGCCGCCACCCGGTGGTGGAGCGGATGCTGAAGGACAGCCTCTTTGTCCCCAACGACACCTACATGGGGGAGAAGGGCAGCCGGGTGGCCATCATCACCGGCCCCAACATGGCGGGCAAGTCCACCTACATGCGGCAGGTGGCCCTCATCGTCCTCATGGCCCAGATCGGCTCCTTCGTCCCCGCGAAAGCCGCCCGCATCGGCATCGTGGACCAGATCTTCACCCGCATCGGCGCCAGCGACGACCTGAGTGCCGGCCAGTCCACCTTCATGGTGGAGATGACGGAGGTGGCGGAGATCCTGAAAAACGCCACGGACCGCAGCCTCCTCATTCTCGACGAGATCGGCCGGGGCACCAGCACCTTCGACGGCATGAGCATCGCCCGGGCGGTGCTGGAGCACTGCGCCGACCGGAAGAAGCTGGGGGCCAAGACCCTCTTTGCCACCCACTACCACGAGCTCACCGAGCTGGAGACCACCCTCCCCGGGGTGAAGAACTTCAACATCGCCGTAAAGGCCCGGGGGGAGGACATCGTGTTCCTGCGGAAGATCGTCCCCGGCGGGGCGGACCGGAGCTACGGCATCGAGGTGGCCAAGCTGGCGGGCCTGCCCGACACGGTGGTCCGCCGGGCCCGGGCGGTCCTCAAGGAGCTGGAGGCCCAGAGCGGCGCCGCCGCGCCCCTCCTCACCGCGCCCAAGACCGACCAGGTGTCCCTGGAGGCCCTGGGGGAGGCGGAGGTCATCGACCGCCTCCGCCGGACCCAGCCCGACACCCTCACCCCCATCGAGGCCATGAGCCTCCTCTACGAGCTCAAGCAGAAGCTCTCCTGACGACTTTTTGAGAAAGCGGGGTTCCCCCCTATGGCCAAGAAAGCGGCGTCCTCCTATATGACCTCCCTGGAGCGGATCCTGGGCGGGGTGTTCTTCGCGGTGTACCTGCTGGTGCTGCCCTTCGCCTCGGACCCCCTGTTCGCGCTTCTGGAGCGGCTGCTGGGCCGCCCCCTGGACGGCAACCTCCGCAGCATGATCTCCTACTATCTCCTCTTTGCCCTGACGGTGGTGATCTTCTGGAACTACCTGGGGCGGACCACCGGGTACTTCCTCTCCGCCCCCTGGCGGACCATCGGCAATGCCGCCCTGGGGCTGGTGGCCTTCTACGGCCTCAACGAGCTGTGCTACCGGCTGCTGGACATGTTTCTCAAGGGCCAGCGGAACCTAAACGACGTGGCCATCTCCGCCCAGATCGACGACGCCCCCCGGTCCACCTTCCTCATCGTGGTGTTCCTGGCCCCCTTCGTGGAGGAGGTGCTGTTCCGGGGCTACGTGTTCGGCAA
Source organism: uncultured Oscillospiraceae bacterium (assembly GCA_944385715.1). Taxonomy (GTDB): domain Bacteria; phylum Bacillota; class Clostridia; order Oscillospirales; family Oscillospiraceae; genus Pelethomonas. The sequence goes on from CALWYI010000179.1 coordinate 1,710, forward strand.
TATCCGCCAGCACAGCCGTGTGGCGGCCTATGTGGTGTCCTGCCTTCTCTTTGCCTTCCTCCACGTGTGGCAGTTCGCCGTGGTGAACCACAGCCTCAGCTACTTTCTCCTGATGCTCCAGTACCTGGCCCCGGGGCTGGTGCTGACCTGGACCTATGACCGGTCCGGGACATTGTGGGGGTCGGTGGTCCTCCACGCCGCCGTCAACGCCCTGGCGGTGTGGCGGATTTTGTAGGGGGCGGCCCTCTACTTATCGCCGGGGGCTCCGCCCCCGGACTCCGGCAATTCCGAAGCCAGCCGCTTCAGGACGTGGCTCCCGGGGCTCCCCGCCCCGGACCCGGGTCACTTTTTCCTCGGCGAAAAAGTGACCAAAACGCCGCCGGGGACACCCCGGACCCCGATTTTGCCTAATCGGTTGGTATCAGACTTGATACTGCGCAGCCACTGAACCGGCGCTTTTTGGCATCTGATCTGCGGCGGGTTGCGCGTCCGGCTTCGGCTGTCGCCCTGTTAAAGGGATAGATGGATCTGATTTTCGCGCAACAAGAAACGCCTATCATCCCGAGGGCCGACAGGCGAAGTCCGTGACTCACCGCCCTGGTTACGAGGGACAATCGGAAATTCAGTGGCAACCGGGTACCACCCTTGCTTGTGTCCGATTGGACAAACAAGGGGGTCTGGGGTCTCCCCAGCGCGCTTTTGCCTACTTTTCCCGCGTTGGAAAAGTAGGCCTGCGGAGCACACCCAGCCCGGAGGGCTGAAAAAGAGAAGTTCAGAGGAACCCTTCCTCTGATAAGATCCCCCCGCCGCCTGGGAGGGCGGCAGAAGCCCCCGCCGGTGGCAACCGGCAGAGCAGAAAGGAGTCCCCCATGCCCCACATTCAACAGCTGTCCCCCCACGTGGCGGACCTGATCGCCGCCGGCGAGGTGGTGGAGCGTCCCGCCAGCGTGGTGAAGGAGCTTCTGGAAAACGCCATAGACGCCGGGGCCTCCGCCGTGACGGTGGAGATCCAGAACGGCGGCATGTCCTCCATCCGGGTCACCGACAACGGCTGCGGCATCGCCCCGGAGGAGCTGCCCACCGCCTTTCTCCGCCACGCCACCAGCAAGCTGCGCACCGCCCAGGACCTGGCCGCCATTGGCACCCTGGGCTTCCGGGGCGAAGCTCTGGCGGCCATCGCCGCCGTCAGCCGCCTGGACGTGTTCTCCCGGACCAAGGGGGCCGTGGCCGGCGCCACGCTGTCCCTGGAGGGGGGCGTCCCCGCCGCGGTGGAGAGCGCCGGATGCCCGGAGGGCACCACCATGGTGATCCGGGACCTGTTCTACAACACCCCTGCCCGGCTGAAATTCATGAAGAAGGACAGCGCCGAGGGTGCCGCCGTGGCCTCGGTGGTCCAGCAGGTGGCCCTCAGCCACCCGGAGGTGTCCATCCGCTTTGTCCGGGACGGGAAGGAGGAACTGTTCACCCCCGGTGACGGCAAGCTTCTCTCCGCCATCTACGCCGCCCGGGGCCGGGAGTTTGCCCTCCACCTGACGGAGGTGAACGGCGGCGGCGAGGGGATAACCGTCCGGGGCTACGTCACCGAGCCCCTGGCAGGCCGGGGCTCCCGGTCTATGCAGACCTTCTTCTGCTGCGGACGGACCATCAAGTCCCCGCTTTTGACTGCCGCACTGGAGGAGGCCTACTTAAACCGGCAGATGAAGGGGAAATTCCCCGGCTGTGTCCTCCACATCGACCTGCCCCTCCA
>CALWYI010000180.1 GCA_944385715.1 uncultured Oscillospiraceae bacterium
CCGCCCTTGGCGATGGGGAACATGGTGTCGATGATCCGCTGGCCGGACTGGAGGGGGGCCACCGGGTTGTGCTTCTTCTTGTAGGGACGGCCCACGCGGACAGGCCACTTCTGGACCATGGTCAGGGGCACGATCTCCCCCTTGTCGGTCTTGACCTTGGCCACCACCTCGTCGACAATGTAGTCGCCGGGGGCAATGGCCCAGTCGATGACGCCGCTGACGCCGTTGGGCACCATGATCTTGTGGAGCACCACCTCCGTCTCAGGGACGGTGCCCAGCACGTCGCCGCCGATCACTCGGTCGCCCACCTTGGCTACCGGGGTGTAGGCCCACTTCTTCTCACGGCTCAGGGCCGGCACCTCCACGCCGCGCTTGAGGTTGGGGCCCGTCATGCGGACGATCTCCTCCAGAGGGCGCTGGATGCCGTCGTAGATGTTCTCAATGATGCCGGGGCCCAGCTCCACGGACAGGGGCGCGCCGGTGGTCACCACCGCGGCGCCGGGACCCAGACCGGAGGTCTCCTCGTAGACCTGGATGGAGGCCCGGTCGCCGGTCATATTCAGGATCTCGCCGATGAGCCGCTGCTCGCCCACGCGGACCACGTCCGCCATGTTGGCGTCGCTCAGGCCGTCGGCCACCACCAGAGGTCCGGATACTTTAATGATTTTTCCTTGGCTCATTCCTTCACTGCCTTTCCTATCAATTTAAAGGCTTTGCGGAATTTCCACAAATTCTGCAAAAGTCCCGCTGTGCCCCGCCGTTTTCAGACGGCAGGGCGGGGTCTGCGTTTTCTGTGCCACACCGGAAACCCCGGCGGCACAGCTTCTACCGCTCCGTCAGCCGATATCCGCGCCCACGGCCCGCTCCACGGCGCTCTGGAGGGCCTGGGCACCAAGGCCGAGGCTCCCCGTCTTGCCGGGGATCAGGATCACCGCCGGGGTGACGGTGGTCTTATAGCGGGCGATGTCGGCGGGGATGTCCGCCGCCAGCTGCTCGGTGATATAGATGATGGCGTAGGTCTCCTTTGCCAGCCGGTGGAGGGTGTGGCGGGCCTCGTCGGCGCTCTCCACGAAGAAGGTATCCAGGCCCAGGGCCTTGAAGCCCAGGACGCTGTCCCGGTCCCCCAGAACCGCGATCTTATACATATGCCCTTCCTCCCTCCTTACACGTAGGCTTCCCGGAGCCGCTGCCGGATGGTGTCGCCGTCAATGCCCGCCATGCGGCTGGCCATGATGATGCGCACCGCCGTAAACTCGATCTCCTTGGCCACCAGGTAGCCGATGACGGCTTCCACGCCGAAGGGGACCCGCTTGGCCCCGGCGGCAAAGGCAGTCACCGCGTCGTCGCAGAGCTTCTCGAACCGGGTGAGGTCGCCGCCCCGCACCGCCTCGGCGCCGGCCTCCGCCGCCGCCTTCAGCTCCGTGGTGCGGTAGAGCTCCTCCAGGCTGCCGCCCAGGGCGGCGCTGAGGATGCTGTCCACCGGAACGGTGCCCCCCTCGAAGAGGACCTTTCTGAGGAAGTCGCCGCCCTTCTTCATCCGCAGGGTCCGCACCGCGCTGCGGAGGTTCGCCGCGTCGATGGACGCCTGGACGTACCGCACCAGGAAATCACTGCGGGTGGAGCGGGCGGAGGCGAGCATCTCCTCGTAGTAGGCCCGGTCCAGCACGAAGTCGCTCAGCTGGGGATCGCCGGTGGCGCCCAGCACCTCGTGGGCCTCCCGGGCGGCCTTGCGGAGGGTCTCGGGAAGGCTGTCGAAGTTGCCCTCCCGGATGGCCAGCTCCAAGGACGCCGCGGGGACACGGCCCGCGTCCAGCAGCAGCCGCCCGCCGTCGATGCCCATGGCCTGGGCCTTCAGCAGGGCCTTGAGGTTGTGGTAGTCGTACTTGACCTTGAACACATCCACCACCGCCTTGTCGGGCACGTAGCGGTACAGGTCCTCAAAGAGGGCCTCCCGCTCCCGGGCCAGGGCCTGGCCCAGCTCCCGGTCGCTGGCGGCGGAAAACTCGCCGTAGCCGATCTCCTGGAGCACCTTCCCCGCCTCGTCAGCGGTGGGCGCGTCGATCATGCGCTCCATTCTGGCGGCGGTGAGCAGGTTCTTCTCCCGGGACCGGAGATAGGTGGAAATAAAGAGATAGTCGGTATCCTTCAGTTTCTTCCTTGCCAAAAGCCATCCTCCTTTCTTCTTACCTGTATTCTGGGATAGCCTTTGTTACGCGAACAGGATGGCCGCGATGTCCGCCGCCATGGTCTCCCGCAGCACCCGCAGCTGGGTGTCGAAGGCGCAGTTCACCTCCACGTTGCCGTCCCGGAGAATGAGGCCGCCCTCCATGTCCCTCGTCTCCTCGGAGAGGGTCAGCATGGCCGTGCCCTGGAGCAGGGCGTTGGCGCCGGTGACCACTTTGGCGATGACATTGCCGGCCTTGGTCTCCTTGAGCTCCTCCGGCAGATTGGGGGCCACGGCCTTAGCCAGCATAGCGTTGGCCTTGGCGGCCACCTTGGCGCCCACCCGCTGCTTGTCCCGGCTGCTGAGGATGATCTCCTCCCGGCCGGTCTTGGCGGCTTTCACCGCCAGCTTTGCCAGAAGCTCCGCGTACTTGTCCTCCGGCAGGGCCAGCAGCTCCGCCTTGGCCTTGGCGAAGGCCTCGTCGATGCAGGCCTGCTTGGCGGCCAGGGTCCGGCGCTTGGCCTCCATCTCCGCCGCGCCCTCCAGCCGCTCCAGCCGCTGCTGGGCGGCCTTCTCCCGGCTCTGGGCGGCGGCATCCGCCTCCGCCTTGGCCTGGGCCTCATAGCCGGCGCGGATCTCTGCGGCCTTCTCCTGGGCGGCGCGGAGGATCTCCGCCGTCTCCGCCTGGGCGTCGGCCTCTATACGCGCGGTAAGTTTCTCAATTCCCTTCATGTAGCTGTTACCGCCTTTCCTAGTTGTTGACGCGAAGGCCCATTACAGGGCGTTCATCAGCAGCAGGATGGTGGCCAGCAGGGACAAAATGGCGTAGAACTCCACGATACCGCAGAGGATGATGCCCTTGGTGGCCTCCTCAGGGCGCTTGGCGACGATGTTGATGGAGGCGGCAGCCACGCGGCCCTGGTAGATGGCGCTCAGCCAGCCGCCCAGAGCGATAGGCAGGCAGGAGCAGAAGATGGTCAGGCCCTGCTCAATGGACAGCTGCTGCACGCCGCCGCCGAACACGCCGATGGTCAGCAGCACGAAGAACCAGGCCACCATGCCGTAGAGGCCCTGGGTACCGGGCAGAACCTGCAGGATCAGGCACTTGGAGAAGTTTTCAGGCGCTTCGCTGATAACGCCGGTGGCCGCTTCGCCCACCAGGCCGGTGCCCTTGGCGGAGCCCACGCAGCACAGGCCCACCGCCAGAGCCGCGCCCAGGAATGCAAGACCGAGACCGCCGAAAAGTTCAATAAAAGCTGCCATGTTATTGTTCCTC
>CALWYI010000181.1 GCA_944385715.1 uncultured Oscillospiraceae bacterium
GAGGTCTGTCGTCGGGGACTCTGTCCCCGCACCCCGGGGCTTGCTGTTGGGGCCTCCCCGGCCCCAAACCCCGGGTTATATCCGAAGCCAGCCGCTTCGGGACTTAGCTCCCGGGGCTCCCCGCCCCGGACCCGGGTCACTTTTTCCTCGGCGAAAAAGTGACCAAAACGCCGCCGGGGACACCCCGGACCCCGCTTTGTCCCAATCGGTCGGTATCAGATTGGACGCTGCGCTGCCACTGAACCAGAGATTCCTTCGGGCATCTGATCTGCGGCGGGCTGCTCGTCCGACTTCGCCTGACGGCCTTTTGAAGGGACAGGCGAATCTGGGATTCTATGACGAGCTGCCTGCTGCTATGGGAAGCACTCTGGCTTCCCCTCCCCCCCAAAAAGAAACTCCCCTCAGCACGAGGGCCGTCAGGCGCAGTCGGATATGCACCGCACCGATTACGAAGGACAATTGGAAATTCGGTGGCAACCCAGGCATCTCCCCTGATACTGACCGATTAGGCAAAAAGAGGGGGCCCGGGGTCTCCCCGGCGGTTTTTCCGCCCACTTTTGGGCGTCCAAAAGTGGGCCCGCCGGAGGCAAACAGCCTGAAGGGCTGAAAAAGTGATTTGAAGGAACCATCCATCATAAAGAAAAAACCAAGGGTGCGGCTCATCACCGCACCCTTGCTTTACTCTTATTTCCCCACGCAGAACCGGGAGAAGATCCGCTCCACCAGATCGGACCGGATGGTCCGCCCGGTGAGCTCCCCCAGGGCATTCATGGCCTCCTCCACATCGGTGAGGGCCGCGTCGGGGGTGAGCCCACCGTCCAGGGCATGAAGGGCCCCCCGGAGGGAGGCCGCCGCCCGCTCTACCGCCTGGGCCTGGCGGGCGTTGGTGAGGATCTCCCCCGCAGGGGTCTCCCCCTGGGGGAACAGCGCCGCCACGGCGCTCTCCAGGGCCGCCAGCCCCTCCCCGCCCTTGGCGGAGATAGAGATCACGTGGTCGAACCGGTCCGTCAGATCCGACATATCCAGAGCCCGGGGCAGATCGCTCTTGTTCACCAGCACAATGAGGCGCTGGGCGGCCTCCGCCGCCCGGATAGCGGCCTCGTCCCCGGCGGTGAGGGGCTGGGAGCCGTCCAGCACCAGCAGGGCCAGAGCGGCCCGCTCCGCCGCCTGCCGGGAGCGCTCCACCCCCAGCCGCTCCACCTGGTCGGCGGTGTCCCGGATGCCGGCGGTGTCGATGAGCCGCAGCAGTACGCCCCCCACCACCGCCTTCTCCTCCACGGTGTCCCGGGTGGTGCCCGCCACGTCGGTGACGATGGCCCGGTCAAAGCCCAAAAGGGCGTTGAGGAGGGAGCTCTTGCCCACGTTGGGTCGGCCCAGAATGGCGGTGGGCACCCCCTGCCGGAGAATTTGTCCCCGCCCGAAAGTGGCCATGAGCCCCCGCAGGCTCTCCTCCCCCGCCGCCAGGGTCCGCCGCAGGGCGGCCCGGTCCAGATCCTCGATGTCCTCGTCGGGGTAGTCCACCACGGCGTAGAAGCGGCTGGCCACCTCCAGAAGCTCCTCGTACACGGCGTCGATCTTCCGCCGGAGGGCGCCCCCCAGCTGCTCCACGGCGTTGCGGGCGGCCTGGGCGGTCTCCGCCTCAATGAGGTCGATGACCGCCTCCGCCTGGGTCAGGTCCATCCGGCCGTTCAGAAAGGCCCGCTGGGTAAACTCGCCGCCCCTGGCCTGTCGGGCCCCGGCGGCAAAGAGGGACCGCAGCCCCTCGTCCAGCACTACAGGGGAGCCGTGGCAGTGGAACTCGGCGCTGTCCTCGCCTGTATAGCTGGCCCCGGCGGCAAAGGTCACCGCCAGGGCCTGGTCGATGGTCCGGCCCTCCCGGTCCAGCAGGTCCCCGTAGACCATGGTACGCCGGGGGTGGGCGGAGAGCGGTTTCCCGTCCATGGGGCGGAACACCGCGTCCGCCGCGGCAAAGGCCTCCGGCCCGGAGAGCCGCAGGATGCCGATGGCGGTGATCTGATTGCCAGTGGAGATGGCGGCTATCGTATCCATAGTTGCTTCCTTTCTTTTTTCAGCCTTCCAGGCGGCGGGCTTCTTTTCTTGGTCTGGTGCCTCCGAAGCCAGCCGCTTCGGAACTTGGCTTCCAGGGGCTGCGCGCCCCCGCGCCCCGCGGTGCCTCTGAGTGGGCCAACAGCGGCCCTCAGCCTCCCGGGGCTCCCCGCCCCGGACCCGGGTAACTTTTTGTACGCACAAAAAGTCACCAAAAAAGCGCTGGGGAGACCCCAGCCCCCTTTTTTTGTTCAATCGGACGCCATCAGAGAAGATGCCCGGTTGCCACTGAATTTCCGCTGGCCTGCTGGCCCCTCGTAATCGGTACAGAGGGTATCCAGCTTCGCCTGACGGCCCTCGGGATGGGGCCGTTTCTTGTCGTAACGGCTTCACAGCGCCTTCAAAAGCCAAACCGGCTCCCGCCGGAGCGGGGGGGCGTATCCAAAGAGGGGGAACTCCCCCTCTTTGGTCGTTTAAAGGAGAGGGTGTTATAAGAGGGAGAGGGAAATCGAAATCCCTCTCCCTCTTATCGCCCTTTTGGGTACTTTTCCGGCGGGGGAAAAGTACCCCGGGGTATGGGGGCGGAGCCCCCACCGGAAAGCGCCCGGAGTCCGGGGGCCGCGGCCCCCCACCGGAAAGCGCCCGGGGTCCGGGGGTGGAGCCCCCGCGGAAATAATCTTACTTGATAACCTCGCCGGCGGCCTTCTTGGCCTCGATCTCCTTGAGGGCGTCCTTGTGGCTGAGGTTGACGCGGCCCTTCTCGTCGATCTCGGTGACCTTGACCCACATCATGTCGCCGATCTTGCACACGTCCTCCACCTTCTCCACACGCTTGTTGGCCAGCTTGGAGATGTGGACCAGGCCGTCCTTGCCGGGAGCCAGCTCCACGAAGGCGCCGAACTGCATCAGGCGGACAACGCGGCCGTAGTACAGCTGGCCCACCTCGGGCACGAACACGATGGCGTCAATGGCAGCCTTGGCGGCGTCGCAGGAGGCGGCGTCGGCGGAGGCGATGTGGATGGTACCGTCGTCGTCGATGTCGATCTTGGCGCCGGTATCGGCCACGATCTTCTGGATCACGCTGCCGCCCTTGCCGATGACGTCGCGGATGTTGTCGGGATCAATGTGCATGGTAATCATCTTGGGCGCCCACTTGCTGACCTGAGCACGGGGCTTGTCGATGCAGGGCAGCATGATCTGGTCCAGAATCTCGCACCGGGCGTCATAGGTGATGTCCAGAGCGTTCTTGATGATCTCCATGGTGAGGCCGTCGTTCTTCAGGTCCATCTGAATGGCGGTGATGCCCTTCTTGGTGCCGCCCACCTTGAAGTCCATCTCGCCGTGGAAGTCCTCCACGCCCTGGATGTC
>CALWYI010000182.1 GCA_944385715.1 uncultured Oscillospiraceae bacterium
AGCGCCGTGCTCCAGGCCGGCGATATACTGGCCGTGGACCTCGGCGCCGGCGAGACCCCCACCGACGTCCCGCCGGTACCCATGGACCTGGACATCGTATTTGAGGACGAGCATCTGCTGGTGGTGAACAAGAGCGCCCCCTTGGCGGTGATCCCCTCCTCCCTGGTCCCCACGGAGCCCACCCTGGCGGCGGGCCTGATGGCCTACCTGGGCCCATCCGCCTCCCTCCATCCGGTGAACCGGCTGGATCGGGGCACCACCGGGCTCATGGTGGTAGCCAAAAACGGCTATGTCCACGATCAGCTCCGCCGCCGTCTCCACAGCGGCGATTTTTTCCGCAGCTATCTGGCCCTCTGCGTGGGGATACCGGAGCCGCCCCGGGGGATCATCTCCTTTCCCATGGGACGAGCCCCCGGCTCCGCCATCCGGCGGCAGATCGATCCGGCGGGGCAAAGCGCCCGCACGGACTACCGCCTGCTGCGGGTCAAAAACGGCCTCTCCCTGGTGGCCCTGGTCCCCTGGACCGGGCGCACCCATCAGATCCGGGTACACATGGCCGCCATCGGCTGTCCCCTGGCCGGGGACTGGCTCTACGGCGCCGAGGACCGGGACCTCATTCCCCGGCCCGCCCTCCACGCCGTGCGTCTGGCCTTTACCCACCCCGTCACCGGGGCACACCTGTCCTTTACCGCTCCCCTGCCGGGAGACATGAAACTGCTATTGGAGCGCTGAACCTATGTCAGACCTTATTTTTCTGGATCTGGAATGGAATACCGCCTTTTACCGGGACAAGAGCGGCGAACGCCTCCCCTTCCACGAGCTCATCGAGGTGGCCGCCATGAAGGTGGACCGCGCCAGCGGCGCCATGGTGGACTCTTTCCACAGCTACGTCCACCCCAAGGTCAGCCGGAAGATCGACAACCGGACCTACCGCCTGCTGCCCTACAGCAAGGAGGAGCTCCAGCAGCTCCTGGCGGAGGCCCCCACCTTCCTGGATATGGGGCCCGCCTTCCTGCGCTGGTGCGGGGATAACCCCATCTTCATCGAGTGGGGCAACAACGACGTGGAGGTGCTGCTGAAGAACTTCGAATTCCACCGCATCTCCTTCGACGCCAACTGGAAGTGCGAGTACTACGACCTCCAGTACATGTACCAGAAGCTCTTCGGCGGGGACCTGGGCTGCCAGCCCTCCCTGGAAAAAGCGGTCACCGAGCTCCACATGGACACGGACCTGGACTTCCACAGCGCCTGGAACGACACCTACTACACCGTGCTGGTCTACCAGACCATGCTGGACCGGTTCGAGGACCTGACCTTCTTCCACAAGCCACCCAAACAGAAGGGGCTGCCGCCCCTGTGGGAGATGGACCTGGGCACCTACGACACCCGCTGGGCCTGCAAGAACCGGCGGGAAGTGTCCCAGCCGGTGTGTCCCCTGTGCGGGGAGCCTCTGGCGGCGGGCCGCTGGGTCCGCACCACCCCCACCGAGCAGGTCCTCCGCTGCCGCTGCAAGGAGCACCGCCGCCTCTACATGGCGGTCACCGCCCAGAAGGAGGGCAAGCAGTGGTCCGGCAAGGCCGCCATCTACAAGGACGCGGGCCCCATCGCCGAGCGCTACCGCAAGACCTGCCGGAAGCTCCAGGAGCGGTCCGCCCGGCAGCAAACCTCTCAGCGCGAGAAGTCCCCTGCATAATGTGTAATCTATGCATAAAATCGCCGCCCCACCGGAAACTTCCCGGCGGGGCGGCGTTTCATCTTCCTTACTTTGGGCGGCCTACCGCGCAGGCGTAGACGGCAAACTCCACTTCCTTGGCATCCGAAGGACCGAAGGGCAGGCCCAACAGCTCGTCCAGGCACATCTGGTCGTAGGCGGCAATGGCACAGCAGCCCAGCTTCAGCTCCTCACAGGCCAGATATACGTTCTCACAGGAGTGGCCCGCATCCAGCAGGGCATACTTGCGGGTCTTGTCGTCATAGCGCCACTCGGTGCGGTAGGGCACCGCCGTCCACACCAGGCACACCGGCGCTCTGCCGGCAAATACCTGACCGCACAGGGCACCGGTGAGACAATCCGCCTGATTCGGGCAGCTGCCCAGCGGCTCCAGTTTGTTCTCCAGAGCCAGATAGTGGTAGAGGCCCGGCTCCAGGCCCTCCACGGCGTTGACAAAGGCATACAGCTCCAGGGGGTGCCGGGCGCCGGCGGAGGGCGCCGTACGGAGGGTGGCCCCATCCTTCCGGAAGCCCCGGATCCCCTGGGCCGCCCAGAGGAGGCTGGCCAGCTCCTCCAAGGTTAGCGAGCTGCCGTCGTAGCTCCGGCGGGAGCAGCGGTTCTCCAGCAAAGCGGAGAAAGGCGTTACCTCCCGCTCCGGAAGGCTCAGTGTCTCCCCATTGCCCCGCACCACCTGTACCGGGGGCATGGGCAGCTGCTCCTGCTGGTCGGTGAGGCGTCCCTCATCGTCCTGGGGCATGTGTCCCTTCATCGTCTCCCGCAGTGATCTCGTATCCGGATGCCGCATGATCGTCCTCCTTATCTCCTGACAGCGCAAAGCGCTGCTTTGCGCCAAAAGTTCTTTTTGGTTCTTTTTCTTGAAAGAACCAAAAAGAACATATCGTCTCTCGTCCTACTGGTCCTCCCAGGGGATGACGTGCTCGCCGTCGTTCCAGTTAGCATGCTTCATGCCGGCCAGCTCGTCCGGCGTCAGGTCGCTGCCGCCGCCCTTGGCCATCTGCAGCTCCTGCCACTTTTCCCGGGAAATGAGGAGCTGCCGGGGCTTGGAGCCCTCGAAGGGACCCACGATGCCCCGCTCCTCCATCTGGTCCACCAGCCGGGCGGCCCGGGAGTAGCCCAGCTTCAGCCTCCGCTGGAGCATGGACACCGACGCCTGGCCGGTCTCCAGCACCACCTCCACGGCGGCGGGCAGCAGCTCGTCGCCGTCGTCGCCGTCGCTGACCTCGGCGGAGGAGCCGCCGGAGGAGGAGCCGCCCTTCTTGTCCTTCTCCTGGAGGGACTCCTCGATCTTCTGGATGACCTCGCTGTCGTACTCCGCCTCGCCGTTGGACTTCACGTAGGCCACCACCCGCTCGATTTCCTCGGGGGTAATGAAGCAGCCCTGGACACGCACCGGCTTGCCGGAGCCCAGGGGGGCGTAGAGCATGTCGCCCCGGCCCACCAGCTTCTCCGCCCCGGTGGAGTCCAGGATGATCCGGGACTCCAGGCTGGAGGCCACCGCGAAGGCGATGCGGCTGGGGATGTTGGCCTTCATGAGGCCGGTGATCACGTCGGCGGAGGGCCGCTGGGTGGCGATGACCAGGTGCATGCCGGCGGCGCGGCCCATCTGGGCCACCCGGCAGATGGACTCCTCCACCTCCTTGGCCGCCACCAGCATCA
>CALWYI010000183.1 GCA_944385715.1 uncultured Oscillospiraceae bacterium
TCCGCCAGGGCCGCCGCCAGCTCCGCTTCCAATACCGTCAGATCCTTCATCTGTTCCGCCTCGCCGTTTCTCCAGTTTTTTCCGGCCCCGCCGGGGCCGTGTTTTCCTCTACTATACCCCCCTCGGGCAGATTTTGCAACCGTTGGGCCGGGGCAGGCAGGGAAAGGGCCGGCGGGGTGCTCCCGCCGGCCCCTCTGCCGCGGCCCATTATTCCGCGCGGCCCAGGTTGCTCACCGCCACCCAGCTGCCCCCCTCCTGCCGGAGGGTCAGGCGCATGGGGGCGTTGCTCCAATAGCCCCGCTCCTCCGGCGGCTTTTTGGAAAAGTCCGCGATGCCGTCGGCCACATAGTCCAGCACGCAGATCCCGTCACCATAGAAAAAGCCGCTGGTAAACGTGTATTCCTGCCACCAGGTATCCGTATGGACGGAATAGTAGGCGTCGTATTTCTCCAGGTACAGGTATCCGGGCTTCACCGCCGCTTCCTCCAGCAGCTCCGCCGCCTCTGCCTCCGTCAGGCCGAAGAGCCGGGCCAGATCCGCCTGGGCCTGGGCCCGGGGGATCTTCTGCACATTGTAGTTGTCGATGGGGACCCCCGCCGCCCGCAGGTCCGCCGCCTCCGCCTCGCTTCTGACCTCCTCTACGCGCTGACCGGAAGCGGTGAGGTTCCCCGTATCGTAGAACAGCAGGTCCAGATAGTACCCCGCGTCCTCCGGCCCCGCGAAGGGAAAATGAAGCAGGCCGTTGTAGAGGCAAGAATCATAGTTATTGGGGATATAGCCGGAAAACAGCTCTGCAAAGCCCGCCAGCTCCCCGGCGGTCAGGGGGATGCCCTCCGCCAGGGTGTACTCCGTCCAGGCCGCGCCGCCGGAGGCGAGGGCGCTCTGGCCCTCCGTCCAGATCTCCGCCGCCCCCATGATCCCCGCCAGCATCCCGGCGGCCCGGACCAGCTCCTCCTCGGTGAGCGGCGCGGGTCCCTCCCCCTGATAGTCGTAGCGCTCCTCCCGGAGCACCTCCCCCGCCGCCAGATCCACGGTGAAGACCTGGCCGGGGCCGTCCACCGTGCCCCCGGTATTCCGGGGGCTGTTCTCGGTGAGGCGCACCTCCAGCTGCTCCCGGCTTTCGACGCTCCAGCGGGCGGCGCCCTCCATGGCCCTGCCCCGGAAGCTGTCCCCCAGGAAGTAGGGACTCGCAATATACAGCCAGCCCTCGGGATCGGCCTTGGTGGGCAGGTGCCACTCCAGGCAGGCGGCGTCATATCCCCGGACGGAGCACACCCCGTTTATGAGGGAGTAGGTCACGCTCCCGTCCGTATCGGCCACGCCCGCCAGCCGGCGGCTGAGGGTCAGATTTCCCGCCTCGTCCCAGACGTAGCGGTCCTCATAGGGGACGCCGCCCTCGGTGTAGGCGGAGATCACCTCCCCGGTCTCCGGGTCTGTCCCCACGCCCCGCAGGCAGAAGGCGTAGCGGAACCGCCTCGTCTCCGTGTCGAAGAGCCAGAAGTACTCGTACCAGCTGCCGCTGTCCCCGTCCCGCCAGGCCTGGAGGCCGATGTCCCGATAGCCGTCGAAGTTCACGTCCAGGAGCCTCAGGCCGCCGTCGAAGTCGTGGTACCCGTCCTCATTTTCCACATAGCTGCTGCCTTCGGTGAAGTAGTCCCGGCTGTCCTCTCCCCACTGGGCCGCGATGGCGTCCCGGGTGAAGAAGAGCGTCCCGCCGCCGCCGTCCCAGACCACCTGGACGCTGGACACCCCGCCGCAGTCGTTGCCCTGCCAGCCTGTGAGGTAGAGGGTGCCGGTGTGGCCCCCGCCAAAGTCCACCTCCGTGCGGTAGAGGGCGTGCTCCTGCCGGCCCGTGGGCTGGGTGGATCCGCCCTCCCAGACCTCCCCGCAGACCATCCAGAAGGCGGCGGTGGCGTTCCAGCTCTCCACCGGGTAGACGATGTGGCACAGCAGGAGGTACAGCGTGTCCTCCCCGCTGTCACAGCGGACCAGGAGGCTCTCATCGCAGTCGCCGTCCGCCGGCTGGGCGAACTCCTGCACCTGGGTCAGGGGACCGGGGGCCACACCCAGCTCCTCCAGGTAGGCCACGGCGCAGCTGTCCCAGGACTGGGACCAGGTGTTGTGGCCCTCCAGCAGGTCGGTGATAAAGGGGGTGGTGAGCTCCGGCCAGCCCCCCAGCTTATAACTCAGCTCCATCCCCAGGTGGAGCTTGCAGTAGATGTACTCCTCCCAGGTGAAGCCGTCGTCCCGCCACAGGGCGTAGGCCCAGGACTGCTCCTCCAGGGTGATGTTCCCAGCCTCGTCCACGCTGACGATGAGCACCGGGGAGCCCATGGAGGCCGCCTCCGTCAGCCAGCCGTTTTCCACATCCATGCCCCCCGCCAGCACCACCTTGCTCAGGTCCTCCGGCAGCAGCCGGTAGCCCACGTTCCAGACGGAGTAGGTGGTGCCGTCGATGGTAAAGCTGTCGCCGCACCAGAGGCCGCTGATATACCGGTCCACAAAGGCGGGGCCGTCCTCGGCGCTCTCGTAGGTCTCCGCCTGGTCGTTCATGACCTGCCAGGCCATGGTCTCCACGGCGGTGTAGAGGGGGGTGGTGAAGCTTTTGATCTTCCCGTCCACCACCGTGAGGACGCCCTCGTCCAGCCATGTCAGATTGCCGCCGGGGAGCTCGATGGTCAGCTCCACCGTGTCCCCCCGGCGGACGCCGCCGGTGACGGTGCAGTTCACCACGTTGGTGTCCCCGTGGGCGAAGTAGTAGCTGTCATACTCCGGGAGGTAGAGCCACCCGCTGCCAAAGCCCCCGGCGATATCGGCAAGGCCCAGCCCCGTGTTCTCCCGGAGGAAGTCGTCGGCGGCCTGGGTGGTGACGGCGTAGATGGGACAGTCCGGATCACCGCCCATGGCATCGATCACCGCCGCGCGCTCCGCCTCCGTCAGCTCGTGGTCCACCCCGGCGCCGTTATAGAACACCTGCGCCACCGGCAGGCGGGACACGTCGGAGTACATGGCGGAGACAAAGCCGTTGTAGACCGGGTCGCTGAGCTTCTCCTGCCAGACCGCCAGCTCCTCGTCGCCGAGGGGCTCCGCCGCCGCGGCGGCCACGCCCACGGCGCAGCCCACCACCGCCACCAGAAACAGGGCGATGGTCAGCGCGGCACCGCCCCAGCGCCGCTGGCCGCCGCCCAGGATGTTCCGGAACCGCGCCTTCATCACCTCCGCACCGCCGTAGAAGTGGGTGGAGAGGGCGGCTTTGGCCAGTCCCTTCTGGCGGTGGAGGCTCCGCAGCAGGGTTTCGCTGTAGGCCCGGCGGTCTCCGCCGTCCCGGCCCGCCATCACCGCGTCGTCGCAGGTCAGCTCGATATCCGCCTC
>CALWYI010000184.1 GCA_944385715.1 uncultured Oscillospiraceae bacterium
GCATACCGCCGCTGCCGGTGACCCAGGTGGTGATCCGCTCGTCGATCTGGGCCAGAACAGCGGAGCGGGCCGCCTCGCCGCCGGCCTTCATCAGCTCCTCATAGTTATCCAGCACCAGCACGGAAACCACCGGCCGGGTGGCCTCGTACACCGCCTTGAGGTGCTGGCTCTCGGTAACGTCTACAAAATAGGCGGTAATGATCTGCCCCTGGCTGGCAGAGCGGCCGCTCATGCGGCTGACAGAGCCGTAGACCTGATAGGTGCAGCCGTTCATCTCCACCAGTTCCCCGATGGCGCCGTCGGCCAGCAGGTTCTGGTAGTCAAACCCCGGGGCCATGTCCTTGATCCCCAGATCAAACACGCCCTCCTTGGCCTCGGTGAGGCCCATGAAGCTGTCGTTGGCCCAGATGACCTCTCCGTTGTCCAGGCGGAATACCACCACCGGCAAGGGGGTGTTCAGAAGGCTGTTCTTGCTGATGGAATCCACACCGCCGGTAATGGTCTCAATATACTGTACGACGCTGCGCCGCCGACGCACGCTTTGGTAGCGGTAGAACATATACAGCAGTACCAGCACCGCCGCCTCCGCCGCCGCCAGCATGGGCTGGATGGGGACGGCAATGGCAGTAAACAGCGCCAGACAGAAAAAATAGGGCTGAAGATTCGGCTCCACCAGCCGGGATAATTTTTTATGCACGAGCCGCTCCCTCCTTACTCCGGCCCAGGCCAACGCCCGCCGCCGGCAACACATAATAGAATCATTGCATTATACCACGAATCCCTTTTGCTGCAAAGCCCCAAATTCATCCCGCCCAGGCAAAAATAGCCCTTTTTCTCTCGCCACCGGTCTGCCAGCGGCCCGCTCCCTCCTCCGGCGGCGCCAGGCCATTCGGAACCGCCGGCCCGGATGGGCTTTGCAGGGGCTTATAAAAAATTACTGTATACTTTTGGAAAAAGCTGTGCTATACTAAATTATGTATGTGCCGGGGCCCGTGTGTCCGGCCCGGCTTTTCTTGTTTTGGTTTTTTTGCGATCCCGGCCGTGGGAGCGCGATGAAATATTGGCGGAGCCCCCCTTTCGGGCAGCCCGCCCCCTTTTTGAACACGCAGCCTTTGTTACATAACGGGCGGAACCGCGCCCGGCCCCACGAAGCGAGGTGGGCCGGCGGGCGCAGGGGCCTCCCGTCTGTTTGTGTTGCGTATTTTTCCCTCCTTTTTTCGAGGGTATTCTATGTTTTTTGATAAAGGAGTGTCACTGAATTGGCAGAAAAAATGAAAATTATCCCCTTAGGGGGCCTCAATGAAATCGGTAAAAATATGACCGTGTACGAGCACGGCGGCGAAATGATCGTGGTGGACTGCGGCCTGGCCTTCCCCAGCGACGATATGTACGGCATTGACCTGATCATCCCCGATGTCAGCTACCTTGTAAAGAACAAGTCCCGGATCCGGGGCCTCTTCATTACTCACGGCCACGAGGACCACATCGGCGCCATCCCCTATGTGCTGCGGCAGGTAAACATGCCGGTGTACTGCACCCGGCTCACCGCCGGCCTTATCAAGCTGAAGCTGGAGGAGCACGGCCTTCTCAAATCCACCAAGCTTATTACCGTGGAAGCCGGCGAGATGATCAAGGTGGGCAAGTTCTATGTGGAGTTCATCCACGTCAACCACTCCATCGCCGACGCGGTGGCTTTTGCCATCCACACCAGCATGGGCGTGATTGTCCACACCGGCGACTTCAAGATCGACTCCACCCCCATTGACGGCGAGGTCATTGACCTGGGCCGTTTCGGCGAGCTGGGCAAGGAGGGCGTGCTGGCCCTGCTGGCGGACTCCACCAACGTGGAGCGGCCGGGCTATACCATGAGCGAGCGGATCGTGGGCAAAACCTTCGAGCGGCTGTTCAACGGCTGCAAACAGCGCATCATCGTCACCACCTTCGCCTCCAACGTCCACCGCATCCAGCAGGTTATCGACGCCGCCGCCAGCTACGGCCGGAAGGTGGCCGTTACCGGCCGGAGCATGGAAAACATCATGAAGGTGGCCACGGAGCTGGGCTACATGAAGGTTCCCAAGGGCGTGCTTGTGGATATCAACAAGATCAAGTCCCTGCCTCTGGATAAGCAGGTTATTGTCACCACCGGCAGCCAGGGCGAGGAAATGAGCGCCCTGTACCGCATGGCCTTCTCCCAGCACCGGCAGGTGGACGTGGGCCCCGGGGACAAGGTCATCATCTCCGCCAGCGCCATCCCCGGCAATGAAAAGACCATCAGCCGGGTCATCAACGAGCTCTTCCGCAAGGGCGTGGACGTGGTCTACGACAAGAGCGACCCCCTCCACGTCTCCGGCCACGCCTGTCAGGAGGAGCTGAAAATCATCCACGCCCTCACCCGGCCCAGGTTCTTCATCCCCCTCCACGGGGAGCAGCGCCACCTGCGCCGCCATGTGCAGCTGGCCCTCTCCATGGGCATGGACCCCAAGAACATCGTCCTGCCGGACATCGGCAGCGTCATCGAGCTGACCACCAAGACCATCAAGATCGCCGACACCCCCGCCCCCGCCGGAGCGGTGCTGGTGGACGGCAGCGGCGTGGGCGACGTGGGCGCCGTGGTGCTGCGGGACCGGAAGATCCTGGCGGAGGACGGCATGGTGGTGGTCATCCTCAACGTCCAGAACAACCAGCTCCTCCACGAGCCGGAGATCATCACCCGGGGCTTCATCTATGTGAAGGAGTCCGAGGAGCTGATGCACGAGCTGCGGGACGTGGCCTACAACGCCGCCCAGGGCGTTATCGGCAAGGGCGGCAAGAACAGCAAGGACATGGGCGAACTGCGGGGCGCGGTAAAGTCCGCCGTCAGCAACTACCTCTTCAAGCACACCAAGCGCTCCCCCATGGTGATCCCCGTCGTCAACAAACTGTAATATATTTTACCGATATTGCAAATAGTTATCGCCCGTCCCCGGAAACCCGGGGACGGGCGATGTGTTTTTCTTTTGTTTGCCGGGGGTCAGGCCGCCGGTTTCTGTCCCAGGGTGATGGCCTGGAGCTTGGCGCCCTCCGGCAGCACCGTCCAGGTGATCCGGCAGGCCACTCCCTCCGCCTGGCCGCTCCAGGTATAGCGGGTACCCTCCCCCGCCGGCTGCTCTTCCGCGGCGGCGGCGCCTTCCGTCCAGGCGTCGTACAGGGCGGAGGGGCCGGAGAAGCCGCCGTAAAGCCCGGCGGCCAGCTCCGCCGCCGTCTGCCAGCTTTCCTCCTGCCAGGGCTCCGGCATGGTGGACACAAAATAGTCTGTGGGGAAGCTGAGGTTCAGATACCGGTCCTCCGGTTTCTCCGAGGGGGCAATGCT
>CALWYI010000185.1 GCA_944385715.1 uncultured Oscillospiraceae bacterium
TCAGCGACATGCTCAAGGGCAAGCAGGGCCGCTTCCGCCAGAACCTGCTGGGCAAGCGCGTGGACTACTCCGGCCGGAGCGTTATCGTGGTGGGTCCCGAGCTGAAGATCTACCAGTGCGGTCTGCCCAAGGAGATGGCTCTGGAGCTGTTCCGCCCCTTCATTATGAAGAAGCTGGTGGAGGACGGCGCCGCCAACAACATCAAATCCGCCAAGAAGATGGTGGATAAGGGCCGCGCCGAGGTATGGGACGCCCTGGACGTGGTCATCAAGGACCACCCCGTCATGCTCAACCGCGCGCCTACACTCCACCGCCTGGGCATCCAGGCCTTTGAGCCGGTGCTGGTGGAGGGCCGGGCCATCAAGCTCCACCCCCTGACCTGCACCGCCTTCAACGCCGACTTCGACGGCGACCAGATGGCCGTCCACGTTCCCCTGAGCGCCGAGGCCCAGGCGGAGGCCCGCCTCCTGATGCTCTCCGCCAACAACCTCCTGCGTCCCCAGGACGGCGGCCCTGTCACCGTCCCCTCTCAGGACATGGTACTGGGCTCCTATTACCTCACCTATGTCAACGACAAGGAGGACGGCGCGGGGAAGGTGTTCGTCAACGAGGATGAGGTGATGCTGGCCTACAATGACCGCATCGTCGGTATCCACGCCCCCATCAAGGTCCGCCGGACGTTCACCTACCAGGGCCAGACCTACCGCAAGCTGGTGGATATCACCGCCGGCCGGATCATCTTCAACCAGAACATTCCCCAGGATCTGGGCTTCGTGGACCGCAGCGACAGCGACCATGTCTGCGACTACGAGATCAACATGACCTGCGGCAAGAAGGAGCTGGGGAAGATCGTGGACCGGACCATCCGGGAGCACGGCTTCACCGTGGCCAGCGAGGTGTTGGACAACATCAAGTCCACCGGCTACAAGTACTCCACCCGGGGCGCCATCACCATTTCCATCTACGACATGTCCGTACCTGCCAAGAAGTACGAACTCATCCAGGAGACGGAGCACCGGATCGTCGATATTGAAAATGAGTACAAGATGGGCTTCATGACCAACGACGAGCGCTACCGGGCCGTGGTTCATGAGTGGGAAAAGACCACCGAGGATGTGACCAACGCCCTGCAGGACAATCTGGAGGAGCTCAATCCTATCTATATGATGGCCACCTCCGGCGCCCGCGGCTCCATGAAGCAGATCCGTCAGCTGGCCGGTATGCGCGGTCTCATGGCCAACACCGCCGGCCGCACCATCGAGATCCCCATCAAATCCAACTTCCGTGAGGGCCTGAGCGTGCTGGAGTACTTCATCTCCTCCCGGGGCGCCCGGAAGGGCATGGCCGATACCGCCCTGCGTACCGCCGACTCCGGTTACCTGACCCGCCGCCTGGTGGACGTGTCCCAGGATGTGATCATCCGGGAGGACGACTGCGGCGTGGACCACGGCATCTGGGTGGAGGAGATCCAGGAGAACGGCCAGGTCATCGAGAAGTTCTCTGACCGCATCCGGGGCCGCTTCCCCGTCAGCGACATTCTGGACCCCGAGACCGGCGAGGTGCTCTGCCCCAAGGACCGCATGCTCAGCGAGGCCGACGCCAAGGTGCTGGAGGCCAAGGGTATCCGCAAGGTGGAGATCCGCACAGTCCTCACCTGCCGGGCCAAGAGCGGCGTGTGCGCCCGCTGCTACGGCATGAACCTGGCCTCCGGCCGCCCGGTGGGCACCGGCGAGGCCGTCGGCATCATCGCCGCCCAGTCTATCGGCGAGCCGGGCACCCAGCTGACCATGCGCACCTTCCACACCGGCGGCGTGGCCGGCGGCGACATCACCCAGGGCCTTCCCCGTGTTGAGGAGCTCTTCGAGGCCCGCAAGCCCAAGAAGATGGCCACCCTGGCCGAGATCGGCGGCCGTGTCCGCTTCGAGGAGAGCGCCAAGGGCTCCCTCCTGAACATCCATGTGGTGGCCGACGACGGCAACACCAAGATGTACTCCGTGCCCCACACCGGCCTAAAGGTCAGCGACGGGGACGTGATCGAGAAGGGCGCCGCCCTCAACGAGGGCGCCCTGAACCCCCACGACGTGCTGCGGACCCGGGGTGCCAGCGCGGTGCACAACTATCTGATCCAGGAAGTGCTCCGCGTGTACCGCCAGCAGGGCGTGGACATCAACGATAAGCACATTGAGGTCATCGTCCGTCAGATGATGCGCAAGTGCCGGGTGGAGGACGCCGGGGATACCGACCTCCTCAGCGGCGCCATGGTGGACGTCCTGGAGCTCTACGAGGCCAATGAGAAGATCAAGGCCCGCACCGCCGCCGGCGAGGTCCGGGAGGACGGCGAGCCCCTGCGGGAGGCGGAGGTCACCCAGCTGCTGATGGGTATCACCAAGGCGTCTCTCGCCACCGACTCCTTCCTCTCCGCCGCCTCCTTTCAGGAGACCACCAAGGTCCTCACCGAGGCCGCCATCAAGGGCAAGGTGGACCACCTGGTGGGCCTGAAGGAGAACGTCATCATAGGCAAGCTTATCCCCGCCGGCGCCGGCCTTGGCGCCTACCGGGATCTGGCGGAGAAGGTGGTGCCCGACGCCGAGGAGCCCAAGCTCCCCGCCGTCCCCTCCGCCGAGGAGCTGGCCATGGATTTTGACCAGCCGGATTCCGACGAGGAGCCGGAGGCCGGAGAGAACGGCTTTGAGGAGGAGTGATCTCCTGTCATTGCCTCTGCGATCAGCGGGGAGGGCCCGGAAGGACCCTCCCCGTTTTCCGGGAAAAGAGCGGCTGCGGGAGATTGGGCGAATTGCCGTAAAGAGCGCCTGTATCCGGGGGAATCTTGTCGGTTTTCCAGGCAGATTTCCTGAAAAAAAGGCCTTGACGGGGGAATCCACCTATGCTATAATTCAAAATTGCGCGGGTATGTTCCGCGAATTTTGGCGTGTCAAAAACAGGAGGAATGACCTTGCTGAGTGAGCTGCGGGCCAAGGAAAAGGTAATCGGCGTGAAACAGTCCCGCCGTGCCATCCGGGACGGCCTGGCCCGGCAGGTGTTCCTGGCCACCGACGCCGATCCGGCGCTGACGGCCCCCCTGGCGGAGCAGTGCCGCAGCCATGGAATTCCGGTGGAGACCGGCCGCACCATGCGGGAGCTGGGACAGGCCGCCGGCATCCAGGTTGGCGCCGCTGTTGTGACGCTGCTGAACAAATAATCCTTCCGTGATTTTTTTCAGGATATTTTTTGATATTCTGTAAAAAATAAACAGGAGCCTTTGCTCCCACATTTTTTGAGAAAGGAGAAAACTATGCCTACTTTCAACCAGTTGGTTCGCAAGGGCAGAGAGCAGGTGACCT
>CALWYI010000186.1 GCA_944385715.1 uncultured Oscillospiraceae bacterium
TCCCGCAGGGAGCTCTCCACCACCCGGGCCACGAAGGGGGCCGCCGCCAGGGTCAGGGGGACGATGGAGGCCACCGTTCCGATGGAGGTGCCCAGGATTAGACGGGAGATGGGCTTGACGCAGACCATCAGGATCAGGAAGGGCACGCTTCGCAAAAGGTTCACGACGGTGTTGAGGACCTTCATCAGCGTCGGGGACAGGGGGCGGATACCCTCCCGCTCCCCGGTGACCAGGATGATCCCCAGGGGCAGGCCGATGACGTAGGCGAAGAGGGTGGACAGCACCGTGGTGTACACCGTCTCCCAGATGGCAAAGGGGATGGTGCTGCCCGCCAGATACTCGATCTGGGAGTTAGCCAGGCGCTCTGTCATCCCCCAGGACATCAGCAGTTCGATCAGTTTCTCACCCATGGTAATCGGGCACCTCCTCCACGGTAATATCTTTCTGGCTGGCGATATAGGCCATGGCCTTCCCCGCCAGAGCGTCGTCGTCCGGCAGACCCAGCAGCATGGTACCGAAGGCCCGGCCGTCGATGTTCCGGGTGTCGGCCCCCAGGATGTTGGCCTTTATGCCGCAGTCGATGGCAAGGGACGCGATGAGGGGCTGGTAGGAGGTGCCGCCGTTGAAGGCCACCCGGATCACCCGGGCGGTGCGGGCCTCCGCCTGCAGCACCTCGTAGGGCACCCCGTCGGGGTACACCAGCCGCCGCCCCGCCTCGCTCTTGGGGTGGGCGAACACCTCCTCCACGGTGCCGGTCTCCGCCAGATCGCCGTGGTCCAGGATGGCCACCCGGGAGCAGATCTCCTCGATGACCTTCATCTCGTGGGTAATGACCACCACCGTGATCCCCAGCCGCTTGTTGATGTCCTGGATCAGGCGCAGGATATCCCGGGTGGTCTTGGGGTCCAGGGCGGAGGTGGCCTCGTCGCACAGCAGCACCTGGGGATCCATGGCCAACGTCCGGGCGATGGCCACGCGCTGCTTCTGTCCGCCGGAGAGCTGGGCGGGATAGGCGTTTTCCTTACTGGAAAGATCCACGATCTCCAGCAGCTCCCGGGCTCGGGCCACCGCTTCCTTCCGAGGTTTTCCCGCCAGCTCCATGGGGAAGCAGATGTTGTCCAGAGCGGTGCGCTGCATGAGCAGATTAAATCCCTGGAAAATCATGCCGATGGATTTCCGGGCCTTGCGCAGCTCCCTGGGGCTGAGGGATGTCATCTCCTTCCCGTCCACCACCACGCTGCCGGCAGTGGGCCGCTCCAGCAGATTGATACACCGCACCAGGGTACTCTTCCCCGCGCCGCTGAGACCAATGACGCCGAAGATCTCCCCTTTGTTAATCGTAATGTTGATGTCATTGAGGGCCTTCACCTGTTCCTCGCCGCCGCCGAAGTGCTTGGTGAGACCTGTCAGCCGTATGATCGGCTCCGCCATAGGTATCCTTCCTTTCCTGCGCAACAAAAAGCGCCGTCCCTGATGACCGGTCATCAAGGACGACGCAAAATCTGCACCGTGGTACCACCTTGGTTCGCCCGCGCCTCGCGGCGGGGGCCTTCGCGGGTACTGACATACCCTGGCGCTGTAACGGGCGCTCCCGTCGCGGCCTAATGCGGCAAAACCGCAGTCGGTGCGCGGCTCCGAGACCATGTTCGGCGAAGCCTTCCGCACCCTTTTCCACCGTCCGGGCTCTCTGTGGCCTGTCTCTCCGCCTACTCTTCTCTTCACTGCCTTTTGCGTTTGTGATTGTCCCCTACTATACCCCACTTTCCGTCCTCCGTCAAGGGGTAATTTTACCGCAAATCCCCGAGACCGTCCCGGCGGAAAACAGCGCTTTCCATAAAAGATCCGTACGGCGGCCCTCTGCGGGCCGCCGTACGGCATAGATGTTCTGTGTCAGCGGCGTCCGCCAAATCCGCCGCCGCGGCCTCCGCCGAAGCCGCCGCCCCGGCTGCCGCCAAAGCTTCCCCCGCGGCTGCCTCCGAAACCACCGCCCCGGCCGCCGCCAAAGCTGCCGCTGCGGCCGCTGCCGAAACTTCCCCCACGGCCTCCGCCGAAGCTGCCACTGCGCGGAGGCCGCGCACTGCCGCCGCCCATAGGCGGGCGGGGGCCAAAGCCGCCGGGCCCTCTGGGACCTCTGGGCGGCGGAGGATTCCGCCGGCGGCGGTACCAGGCGCTTCCGGGCCGGTGCCACCACAGGATAGGCCGGTAGATCACCGGCGGGACGCCCATGGTCCCGTAGCGGCCAAACCACAGGCTGTAGCGGATGCCGTCGATGACGCTGAACACCGCCACCAGGACCACTACCAATACAATGATCCCCGTTAGGGAGATGGCCGTGCTGACAGCGCCCGTGCCGCGGGCGGCATATGTATCGCTCATCAGCAGGTGGAGCCCGCCGAAAAGCGCCAGGACGCCCTGGTCATAGGTCCCGGACTGGACGTCGTCATAGAGATAGGTATCCACATAGCTGCCGGACTGACGGGAGAGCAGATCGTAAAACCGTCCGCTGGCCACCAGATTGTAGTCCCCGGTGCCGGCGTCCAGCAGCAAAATGGCGTCGTTCTCCCCCAGCTGGAGGCTGTCGGCCCAGTCCCAGGCCAGGTCCTCCGCCGTCTCCGCGCCATCGGTCCTCACCGTCACCACCGCCAGGATACTGCCGGCCATCTGGTCCCAGTTGGCATTGTAAAGACTGATCGCATCCTCCGTCCTGAAGGAAA
Source organism: uncultured Oscillospiraceae bacterium (assembly GCA_944385715.1). GTDB lineage: Bacteria > Bacillota > Clostridia > Oscillospirales > Oscillospiraceae > Pelethomonas. The sequence goes on from CALWYI010000186.1 coordinate 2,715, forward strand.
GGATATCCGCCTGGTCCACCACATACTGGTCAAATACGGCGGTACTCAGGGACTCATCCAGCTTGTCGCTGCCCTCCGGCGCCGTCACGTCCGGCCTCTTGTACAGCCCATAGGCGGAGGAGAGGACGATGGCCAGTACCATAACGGTAATGGCCACGCCTTTTTTCTTGAAAAATTTCATCGTCGTATCAGCCCCGCAGCTCCATCAGCTTCTGCTTGAGCTCGCCCTCGATGCGGCCCAGCTCCACCTCGGCCTCCTTGCGCTTCTGGGCACCGTCCTTCTGGATCTGGATCACCTCGTCCAGGGTGGAGATGAGCTGCTGGTTGGTGTGCTGGAGAGTCTCGATATCGATGATGCTGCGCTCCGCCTCCTTGGCGGTGGCGACAGTGCCCATCTTCAGCATGTCCGCGTTGCGCTTGAGGAGCTCGTTGGTGGCGTTGGTCACCGCCGTCTGGGCCGCCGTGGCCTTGCGGCTGTTCTCCAGACCCAGGGCCAGCACCATCTGGCTCTTCCACAGGGGGATGGTGTTCACCAGGGAGGACTGGATCTTCTCCACCATGAG
>CALWYI010000187.1 GCA_944385715.1 uncultured Oscillospiraceae bacterium
GTACCTGCTGGATCAGGGCGCGGCCGTCATCGCTTGCTCCCACCTGGGCAAGCCCGAGCCCAACTTTGACAAGTGGGTGAAAAAGCAGACCGAGAAGGGCAAGGATCCCGCCTCCCTCACCCAGGAGAAGTGGGAGAAGACCATGAAGGCCCTGTCCCTGGCTCCTGTGGCCAAGCGGCTGAGCGAGCTGCTGGGCAAGGATGTGATCATGGCCGCCGACGTGGTGGGCCCCGATGCCCAGGCCAAGGCCGCTGCCCTGCAGCCCGGCCAGATCCTGCTGCTGGAAAACACCCGCTTTGAAAAGGGCGAGACCAAGAACGATCCCGAGCTGGCCAAGGCCATGGCTTCCATGGCGGAGGTCTATGTGTCCGACGCCTTTGGCGCCGTCCACCGCGCCCACGCCTCCACCGCCGGTGTGGCTGAGTACCTGCCTGCTGTCAGCGGTTTCCTGATCCAGAAGGAGCTGGAGATCATCGGCGGCGCCCTGGCCAATCCCAAGCGGCCTCTGGTAGCCATCCTGGGCGGCAGCAAGGTGTCCTCCAAGATCGGCGTCATCAACAACCTCCTGGAGATCGCCGACACCATCATCATCGGCGGCGGCATGGCCTATACCTTCTCCGCCGCTCAGGGCGGCAAGGTAGGCGACAGCCTCCTGGAGGCCGACTGGCAGGACTATGCCAACGACATGGTGAAGAAGGCCCAGGAGAAGGGCGTAAAGCTGCTGCTCCCCGTGGACACCGTGTGCGCCGACGCCTTTGCCCCTGACGCCAACAGCCAGGTAGTGAAGGCCGGGGAGATTCCCGACGGCTGGCAGGGCCTGGACATCGGGCCCGAGACCGTGAAGCTCTACTGCAGCGCTGTGGCCGACGCCGGCACCGTGATCTGGAACGGCCCCATGGGCGTGTTTGAGTTCCCCGCCTTTGCCAAGGGCACCGAGGCTGTGGCCGAGGCCCTCAGCAAGACCAGCGCCATCACCATCATCGGCGGCGGTGACAGCGCGGCTGCCGTGCAGCAGCTGGGCTATGCCGACAAGATGACCCATATCTCCACCGGCGGCGGCGCCTCCCTGGAGTTCATGGAAGGCAAGGAGCTGCCCGGCGTGGCTTGCCTCCTGGATAAGTAAATCTTCCCTCCGGGCAGCTCCCGGGGTCCCAAAGCAAACCAGCGAAGCGTTTGCTTTGGGAAGAGGAGCCGCAGCAAAGTGAGCGGGCTTTCCCCCACTTTCCTTTATGAATCCGGCCCCAGCCAGACAGAAGCCCAGCGGGTTTTCATCTGGTTGCGTGCCCAACATATACATTATAAAATTTAAAAAATACAGGAGAAGTATTACCATGAACCGCAGATATCGCAAGACCATTATTGCCGGCAACTGGAAAATGAACAAGAACGCCACCGAAACCAAGAAATTTGCCGAGGAGCTCAAGGCCATTCTGCCCCGCGCCAAGTGGTGCGACGTGGTGGTCTGCGTTCCCTTCGTGAACATTCCCGCCGCCCTCAAGGCTTTCAAGGACATGCGCGTGGCAGTTGGCGCCGAGAACCTTTACTTTGAGCCCAATGGCGCCTACACCGGCGAGGTCTCCGCCGATATGCTCCGGGATCTGGGCGTCAAGTACGTCATCATCGGTCACAGCGAGCGCCGCCAGTACTTCGGTGAGACCGACATCACCGTCAACAAGAAGGTCCACGCCGCCCTGGAGGCCGGTCTCCACCCCATCATCTGCGTGGGCGAGAGCCTGGAGCAGCGGGAGATGGGCGTGACCATGGAGCTCATCGCCCTGCAGGTCAAGTCCGCCCTCTCCGGCGTGGCCGCCGACAAGGTCCGCAAGTGCGTCATCGCCTATGAGCCCATCTGGGCCATCGGCACCGGCAAGACCGCCACCGCCGAGCAGGCCGCCGAGGTCTGCACCGCCATCCGCGCCACCATCCGCAACCTCTACGGCGCCCGGGTGGCCCGCTCCGTCACCATCCAGTACGGCGGCTCCATGAACCCCAAGAACGCCGCGGAGCTGCTGGCCCAGCCCGATGTGGACGGCGGCCTCATCGGTGGCGCCTCCCTGAAGCCCGACCAGTTCGTCGATATCATCAACGCAGCCAACCAGGAGTAATCGGTCCCCGCCAAACGGGTCCTTACCCCCAGGGATGTGTAACCCCCGCCCGGCGGAAGACGCGCTTTCTCCGCCGGCGGGCATTGAGGAATCGAGGTTAATATGAACAAAACGCCTACAACTTTGATCATTATGGACGGCTTCGGCCTGCGCAGCGAGGAGAACGGCAACGCCGTGGCCCACGCCCGGACCCCCGTCCTGGATAAGCTCTTTGCCCAGTGCGCCCACACCACCCTCTCCGCCTCCGGCCTGGACGTGGGCCTGCCCGCCGGGCAGATGGGCAACAGCGAGGTGGGCCACACCAACATCGGCGGCGGTCGGGTGGTCTACCAGGACCTGCCCCGGATCACCCGCGCCATTGAGGACGGCAGCTTCTTCGAGAACAAGGCCTACTGCACCGCCATGGACGCCTGCCTGAAGAACGGCAGCTCCCTCCACCTCTACGGCCTCCTCTCCGACGGCGGTGTCCACTCCCACAACACCCACCTGTGGGCCCTGCTGAAGATGGCCAAGATCCGCGGTCTCACCAAGGTCTATATCCACGCCTTCCTGGACGGCCGGGACGTGTCCCCCACCAGCGGCAAGGGCTTTGTGGCCGAGGCCGTGGAGAAGTGCAAAGAGATCGGCGTGGGCAAAATCGCCACGGTCATGGGCCGCTACTACGCCATGGACCGGGACAAGCGCTGGGACCGGGTGGAGCAGGCCTATGACGCCATGGTCTACGGCCAGGGCAACCAGAACCCCGACCCCGTGGCCGCTGTGGCCCTGTCCTATCAGAACGGCATCACCGACGAGTTTGTGGAGCCGGTGGTCTGCGACAGCCAGGGCGTCATCTCCGACAACGACAGCATCATCTTCTTCAACTTCCGCCCCGACCGGGCCCGTGAGATCACCCGCGTCTTTGTGGACCCCCAGTTCGACGGCTTCAAGCGGGAGTTCTTCCCCCTGACCTACGTGTGCACCACCGAGTACGACGCCACCATGCCCAACGTAATGGTGGCCTTCCCCCGGATCCGGGTGGAGAACGGCCTGGGCGAGTACCTCAGCAAGATGGGCATGACCCAGCTGCGCATCGCCGAGACCGAGAAGTACGCCCACGTCACCTTCTTCTTCAACGGCGGCGTGGAGGACGTGTTCCCCGGCGAGGATCGGGTGCTGGT
>CALWYI010000188.1 GCA_944385715.1 uncultured Oscillospiraceae bacterium
AAAAACACGCCACCCCCCTTCGGCCTGGCCCCCCGCCTTTTCCCAATCGGCCATTATCAGATTTGCCGCTGCACAGCCACTGAATCAGCGTCTTTTGGCATCTGATCTCCGCCGGGTTTCTCATCCGGCTTCGGCTGACGCCCTGTTAACGGGATAGATGAGTTTATTTTTACACGACAAGAAACGCCTATCAGCCCGAGGGCCGTCAGGCGTAGTCAGACACCCACCGCACCAATCACGAGGGAGCCGGAGGCAAAGCGGTATTTCAGTGGCAGCCGGGCATCTCCCCTGATGGTGTCCGATTGGACAAAAAAGGGGGTCCAGGGTCTCCCTGGCGCCTTTTTGGTGACTTTTTGTGCGTACAAAAAGTCACCCGGGTCCGGGTCGGGTAGGCCCGGGAGCTGAAGCCCGAAGCAGCTCGCTTCGGAGGCGCCGCAGAGTGCCCCAGCCCGGAGGGCTGAAAAAGAGGTGTTCAGAGGACCCCTCCTCTGACAAGAACCCCCGCCGCCGGGGCCCGGCGGCAGCACCCCGCCGGCGGCAGCCGGTAAAAAAGAAGGAGGTCCCCCCATGAAGCTGACCCAATTCTGCAAGAACAACGCCCCCGCTCTGGGCATCTGGACCGACCGGGGCATTGTGGACCCGGCGGTGGAGGCCGCCCGGCGGGGCCTCACCGCCCCCGCCACCATGCTGGAGGCCATCCGGGGCGGCGAGGCGGCCATCAGCCTCCTGGAGTCCCTGTCCGACGGATCCACTGTGGAGGAAGCGGTACTGGCCCCGGTGGTCACCGGCATGGACAAGCTCCTCTGCATCGGTCTCAACTACCGGCAGCACGCCCTGGAGTGCGGCTCTCCGTTGCCGCCGGCCCCTACCCTGTTCAACAAGTTCCGCAGCGCCCTGGCCGCCCACGGCCAGGCCATCTTCCTGCCCCGGGACTACCGGGAGTACGACTACGAGGGAGAGCTGGTGGCCGTCATCGGCAAGCCCGCCCGGAACGTAGCGGCGGCGGAGGCCCTCTCCTATGTGTTCGGCTATACCTGCGGCGACGACCTCTCCACCCGGGATCTCCAGTTCGCCCGGTCCAACCAGTGGCTGCTGAGCAAGACCTTTGACGGCTTCGCCCCGGTGGGCCCCTGCGTGGCCCTGGGCCTGGATCCAAGTGACCTCACCCTCACCACCACCGTCAACGGGGAGGTCCGCCAGAACAGCTCCACCGCCGATCTCATTTTCGACGTGGCCCACATCATCGCCGATCTCTCCCGCCACTTCACCCTCCTGCCCGGAGACCTGATTTTCACCGGCACCCCCAGCGGCGTCATGCAGGGCTACCCCGCGGACCGGAAGCGCTGGCTCCGGCCCGGAGACCGGGTGGAGGTCACCATTGAGGGCATCGGCACCCTCAGCAACACCTTTATCTGATACGAACGCTCGGCGGAGAGGTCCCCTCTCCGCCTGACGGGGGATCGCTCCCCCGGGAGAACCTATGTACCGCAAGCTTACCGCCCTGGTCCTCGCCTGTCTGCTCCTGTTTGCCGCCGGCTGCGGCGGAAACAACGGTGAGAACCAAACCGATTCCGCCCACCAGAGCCGGACCGACAACGCTGTCCCGCCCCAGGAGCCGGAGACACCGCCCACCCAGCCGGAAGATCCCCCGGAGCCAGAGCAGCCGGACCCCCGGCAGGAGGCCATTGACGCGCTCCTCTCCGGCATGACCCTGGAGGAGAAGGTGGGGCAGATGTTCTTCGTCCGCTGTCCCGACGTCCAGGCGGCGGAGAAGGTCAGCACATACCACCTGGGGGGCTACCTCCTCTTCGGCCGGGACTTCCAGACCAGCACCGGAGACTGGCTGACGGCGGAGGCCTTTACCGCCACCATTGCCGCCTATCAGGCGGCGGCGGACATCCCCCTTCTCATCGGCGTGGACGAGGAGGGGGGCACTGTGGCCCGGGCCACCCGGAATCCCAACCTCTTTGCCGCCAAGCGCCAGTCCCCCCAGGCGGTTTACGCCCAGGGGGGCATGGAGGCGGTGGCGGCGGACACCCGGCAGGTGAACCAGGGCCTTCTCTCCTACGGTATCAACGTCAACTTCGCCCCGGTGGCGGACGTGTCCACCCACAGCGGCGATTTTATCTACGACCGCGCCTTTGGCCAGGACGCCGCCGCCACGGCGGACTATGTCTCCCAGGCGGTAGCGGAGATGGACGCAGTGGGCATCGGCTCCGTCCTCAAGCACTTCCCCGGCTACGGCAGCAACAGCGACACCCACACCGGCGTGGCCATTGATGAGCGGCCCTGGGAGACCTTTGTCCAGTCGGACTTCCTCCCCTTCCAGGCGGGCATCGACGCGGGAGCGGACTGCGTGCTGGTGAGCCACAACGTGGTCACCTGCATGGACGACACCCTCCCCGCCTCCCTGTCCCCGGAGGTCCACCGGGTCCTCCGGGAGGAGCTGGGCTTCACCGGCGTGGTCCTCACCGACGACCTGGCCATGGACGCGGTGGAGGCCTACGCGGAGGACGGGTCCGTGGCGGTGCTGGCAGTGCTGGCGGGCAACGACATGATCGTCACCACCGACTTCACCACTCAGATCCCCCGGGTCATCGCCGCCGTGGCGGACGGCACCATCGACGAGGAGCTCATCGACCAGGCGGTGGGCCGGGTCCTGGGGTGGAAGTACGACCTGGGGCTGCTGGGGTGATGGGGCTGACGGGGGCTCCGCCCCCGGACCCCGGGTTCACGATTGGGGCCTCCCCGGCCCCAAACCCCGGGTCACTTTTTCCTCGGCGAAAAAGTGACCAAAACGCCGCCGGGGACACCCCGGACCCCGGTTTGCCTAATCGGTCTCTATCGGATTTGATACTGCGTTGCCACCGAATTAGATTCTTTTTCATCTAATCTGTGGCGGGTATCTTTTCCAACTTCGGCTGACGCCCTGTTAAAGAGACAGGCGAATCTGGTTTTCTGCAAATAGAAACTCCCATCAGCCCGAGGGCCGACAGGCGAAGTCCGTAGCACACCGCACCGATTACGAGGGAGCCGGCGGCAAAGCGGTATTTCAGTGGCTGCCCGGTAGCAGTCTCGTAGTGACCGATTGGACAAAAAAGGGGGTCCGGGGTCTCCCCGGCGCTTTTTTGGTGACTTTTTGTGCGTACAAAAAGTCACCCGGGGTTCGGGGCCGGGGAGGCCCCGCCGAGGAGAACCCGGGTCCGGGGCGCAAGGTGAATGCCGCCGCAGGCGGCAGAGAGGGCAGCCTGGGCTGGGGAGC
>CALWYI010000189.1 GCA_944385715.1 uncultured Oscillospiraceae bacterium
AGAAGGTGGGGCTCAGCCGGGAGGAGGTCCGCGCCTCCATCCGCAGCCAGGTGCTCATGGTGTTCTTCCTGCCCATCCTGGTGGCGGCCATCCATATCGCCTTCGACTTCAACATGGTGGAGAAGCTCCTGACCCTGTTCTATCTCCACGACACCACCCTCACTGCCCTGTGCACCCTGGGGACCCTGCTGGTATTCTTCCTGGTCTACGGCGCGGTGTATCTCCTGACCGCCCGGACCTACTACAAGATTGTTGAGAGGTAACAGCGCCATGAAAAAAGTGTTCTGCACCCTGCGCTATGCGCTGCTGCTCGGGTTTCTGGCCCTGGGTATCCTGGTGATGACGGCCCGGCGGAAGCTCCTGGGCGGAGCGGAATAAAAGAAGTCCCCGGCGGAGATGGTTCTCCGCCGGGGATCGGTTTCTGAGGGGCGTTTACCGGACCTGCTCGATATAGGCAAGGCCCATGGCGCCGGTGCCCACGTGGGTGCCGATGGTGGCGCCGATGCAGCAGTAGTGGAGCCGCTGGGGCAGGGTGCCCAGCTCCCGGAGCTTGGGGAGCAGCAGCTCCTCCCTGGTCTTGTCGTCGGTGTAGAGGAAGTAGGAGGGGAAGGCGTCGTCCACCGGGTGGTCGGCGATGAGCTTGAGGAGCTGCTTGACAGCGGCGGCGGTGCCGAAGGCCTTGCCGGTGATGGCCACAGCCCCGTCCCGGACGGCGATTACCGGCTTGAGCTTGGTCATGGAGCCCAGGCCCGCCTGGAGGGAGGAGATCCGGCCGCCCCGGCGGAGATACTCCAGGGTGTCGATGACGGCGAAGATGCGGATGCGGTCCTTGATCTGCTCCAGTTGGGCGGCGATGTCGGCGGCCTTCAGGCCGCTGTCCCGGAGCTTGCAGGCGTAGTTGACCAGGATCTGGATGCCGGCGGTGGCGCTGAGACTGTCCACGATGTAGATCTCCTCGTAGTCGCACATGCCCTTGGCGATCATGGCGCTCTGGACGGTGCCGCTAAGGGCGCTGGAGAGGAGCACCGCCACCACCTGGTCCCCGGCGGCCTTGGCGCTCTCAAAGACCTTGAGGAAATCATTGGGGGTGGGCTGAGAGGTGGAGGGGTTCTCCTTGCCCTCCTTGAGGAGCTTGTAGAACACCTCGCTGGTGATGGTCTTGCCGTCCAGGAAGGTGGCCTTGCCGAACTGGATGGGCATGGAGACGATCTCCACCTTCCGCCGCTTGGCTACGGCGGGCTCGAAATCGGATGAGGAATCGGTAACAATACGGATAGCCATGGGAATCAGACCTCCTGTTGTATAGTATCAAAGGTATCCACCACCTGGTGGAGCAGAGGGATCAGCTGCCGGATCCGCTCCTCCCCCACGGAGGAGATCAGCCGGTCCACCAGGTGGATGGCCTGCTGATGGGAGGCGGCGTAGCTGGCGGCGCCCTCCGGCAGGAGCCGGAGCTCCACCTGCCGCTTATCCCTGTCGGACTGGCGGCGGGAGATGAGGCCCTTGTGCTCCAGGGAGCGCAGAATGACGTTCATCTGGGATTTGAGGATGCCCGTCCTGGCGCACAGGGCGCTGGCGGTGAGAAACCCGCCCCGGCGGCCCGCCCGCTCCAGCAGGCTGCACACCACGGCCTCGTTGAAGGAAAGGCCGTATACCAGCCGCTGGTTGTCGATGACGCTGGTCAGCCGCAGCCAGGCGGAGAGCAGCTCCTCGCTGAGTGCTTCCATAGACGATCCTCCTGAGAAAGTTCACGGTGTGAACTATATGCCGGGACGGCCCGTTTGTCAAGATGATTTCTCGAAAAAATTTCGAAACCGGAGAAAAACGGCCTGATAGACAAAAAAAGCAGCCTGTGCGGGCTGCCAAAGGGACATTTTCACAAAGAATTCTGCCCCCTTTGCCCGAGACGGCGAGGGCGGCGGACAGTATCCGGACCGGGAAAATCAAGAGCGGCAGGCCTTGGGGCCCGCCGCTCTGCCGCGCATGGTCACTTCTGGTTCTGGGAATCGCTCTGGCCGCGGTTGTTCTGGCTCTGGTTCTGCTGGTTCTGGCTGCCGGACTGGCTGCGGTCGTTCTGGCTCTTGCTGTTGCGGCAGTTGCTCTTGCCGTTCATCTTGTCCATCTTGTCCATGGTATGGGGCCTCCTTTCCAAGAGTGTACGCCCCTATTATTTCCTGCCGCCGCCGCCTTTATACCGGCGGGCCGGGGAATAAAAGGAAACTTTCCGCAGAAAATAGGGGTGCTAGATCAGGAAAGGAGCCGATGGACCATGGAATGGAAAGACAGTGTCACCCGGGAGAACCTGCTGCGGGCCTTTGCCGGGGAGAGCCAGGCCCGCAACCGCTACACCTTTGCCGCCGCCGCCGCGAAAAAGAAGGGGCTGCACCTCATTGAGGCGGTGTTCCTCTACACCGCTGACCAGGAGCGGGCCCATGCCAAGGTGTTTTACAGTCACCTCCAGGCGGGAGGCTGTGACAACGGCGTCATCACCGGGGCGGGCTATCCGGTGGATCTGACGGAGGACGTGGCGCAGCTTCTGGAGCTGGCCCGGTCCCACGAGACCGACGAGTGGGACGACGTGTATCCCGCCTTCGCCAAAAAGGCGGAGGAGGAGGGCTTTGAGACAGTGGGGCGCCACTTCCGCCAGATCGCGGAGGTGGAGAAGACCCACGCCCAGCGCTTCCAGCTCTTCGCTCAGCAGCTGCGGGAGGGCAGGCTCTTTGTGGACGACGTGGAGACCGGCTGGATCTGCCTCAACTGCGGCCATATCCACCAGGGGAAGCAGGCCCCCGCCAAGTGCCCGGTCTGCGACCACGACCAGGGCTACTTCATCCGCCTCTCCCTCTCCCCCTGGCACCAGTGACCGCAGCCGGACCGCCGGGAAACCGGCGGTCCGGCTACATATGGCGGACAAACTCCCCGGCGGCGGCACAAAAAAAGAAAAAATCGGCCCAAATTTTCCTTGACAATCCCGCTTCCGGCTGGTATACTTATCACGCAAAAATAAAGCAGGTGGCCGCGTCCGCCTCACCCCCAGCGCAGCGAAGGGGTCAACATGGTCCAGGTGCGTCCCGGAGGGGGCGCGCTTTGTGTCGGTGCGGATGCGGTGTGTCGTATCCGCTTTTTATTTTGCGGTGCATAGGCAGCGTGAGCAGTCGATTGAAGGAGGTGCTTCGGTTATTAGCAGTGTTATGCATCAACTGAATGAGGACATTCGAGACAAGGAACTGCG
>CALWYI010000190.1 GCA_944385715.1 uncultured Oscillospiraceae bacterium
CCGCGTTGTTGCCGTCCATGGACTTGAACTTTCTTGCCATAAATTGCTCCTCCTGAATATTTGATACTGCTTTGGTTTTGGGGAAAACAAAGCGGGTATTCATACAGATTCATCATAGCACGGTTTTATCAGAATGTAAACGCTCTGTTGGAGAGAAAACCCGAAAAAATTTTGGGAAAAATGACGGCGGCAGCGGGGCGCTTCTGAGCGGGATATCCCCTTTCCGGTAGAAATCGGGGGAGAGTTATGGTATGATACTCTCAAAACCACACTCGGGCTCAGGACCAGAGGACTGGGGCCGGCGAACCGAGAGGAGGACCTGCAGTGGAGCGGACAGGAAAGAAAAAAGGTCTGGTGATCCTTTTGGGAGCTTTGGCGGTGCTGACCGTGCTGGCGGTGGTGCTGCTGGGGCGGTACAAGGTAGTGGGCCGGATCACCGGCCCTGAGTGGGATTATCTGGAGATGGACGGCGTGACCTATGCCCGCCGGGACAGCACGCCCTATAGCATAGCGGACAAGGGGGAATTCCTGGGCCTAGCCACCGATGGGGAGAGGAAATTCCGCCTCTACGCCGTAAAGGGCGATGAGGAGCGGAACTATATCTACTGCTTCTGGGATTGGGAAGGCTTTTTCTACCAGAAGGAGTGACAGAAGATCAGAGAGAGAAATAATCCCGGCCTGTGGACCGGGAGAGGGAGGCGCCTATGGTGGTAACGGTACGGTCCCTGGGGCTCCAGGGCATCGCGGGCTACGAGGTAGAGGTGGAGTGCGCCATCAGCGGCGGGCTTCCCGCCTTTGACGTGGTGGGCCTGCCTGACGCGGCGGTAAAGGAGGCCCGGGAGCGGGTCCGTGCCGCCATCAAGAGCTGCGGCTGCGGCTTCCCCGTGTCCCGGATCACGGTGAATCTGGCCCCCGCCGCCCTCCGAAAGGCGGGGACGGTGTACGACCTGCCCATCCTGCTGGGCCTTCTGGCGGCCCAGGGGGACATCCCCGCCCCCTCCCCCGCCGCCGCCTTCCTGGGGGAGCTGAGCCTCACCGGGGCGCTGCGGCCGGTGGCGGGGGCGCTGCCCATGGCCATGGCCGCCGCCCGGGCCGGGATCCGGGAACTGTACGTCCCGGCGGAGAACGCCGCCGAGGCCACGTTGGCCCAGGGTCTCACCGTGTACCCGGTGGAGAACGCCGGGGATCTCATCGCCCACCTCCGGCAGGAGCGGCCCCTCTCCCCCGCCCCGGTGTGGGCCCCGGAGCCGGAGACGGTCCCCGGCCCGGACTTTTCCGAGGTGGTGGGCCAGGAGAACGTGAAGCGGGCCCTGGAGATCGCCGCCGCCGGGGGACACAACATCCTCCTCATCGGCTCCCCGGGGGCGGGGAAGTCCATGCTGGCGCGGCGGCTGCCCTCCATCCTGCCGGACATGACAAGGCAGGAGGCCCTGGAGGCCACGGAGGTGTGGAGCGTGGCGGGGATGACCGACAGCCGCCATCCCCTTCTCAGCCGCCGGCCCTTCCGCAGCCCCCACCACACGGTGTCCGCCGTGGCCCTGGTGGGGGGCGGGGCCTTCCCCCGGCCGGGAGAGATCTCCCTGGCCCACAACGGGGTGCTGTTCCTCGACGAGCTGCCGGAGTTCCAGAAGGACGCCCTGGAGGTCCTCCGCCAGCCTTTGGAGGACGGGGAGGTGACCATTACCCGGGCCGCCGGGTCCATCCGCCTGCCCAGCCGGTTCATGCTGGTGTGCGCCATGAACCCCTGCCGCTGCGGCTGGCGGGGCCACCCGTCAGGCCGGTGCACCTGCACCGACGCCTCTGTGGAAAAGTATGTCAGCCGCATCTCCGGTCCCCTGCTGGACCGGATGGACCTCCATGTGACGGTGCCCTCAGTGGACTTCGACGCCCTGCGGCGGAAGGAGACCCCGGAGCCGTCCTCGGCGGTGAAGGCCCGGGTGGACGCCGCCCGGCGGCGGCAGCGGGAGCGGTACGGCGCGGCGGGCCCCCTCTGCAACGCCCAGCTGCCCGCCGCCCTGGTGGGGCAGTACTGCGCCCTGGACGAGGCCGGAGAGAAGCTCCTCCGGGGCGCCTTCCAGCGCATGGGCCTCACCGCCCGCAGCCACGACCGGATCCTCCGGGTGGCCCGGACCATCGCGGATCTGGAGGGGGCGGAGCGCATCTCCGCGGCCCACCTGGCGGAGGCCATCCAGTACCGCAACACAGACATTCTGAAAGGGTAAACAAAGGGAAGCCCCGCCGCAAAACGCGGCGGGGCTCTGCTTCTTTTATCCCAGATGCACCATCTGGTCGATGCCCAGGGAGAACACCATGGCGCCCACCTCGCTCTGGAGGCCGTGCTGGCGGTTGATGTTCTCCATGATGGCCCCCCGCAGCTCCCGGGGCACCACGATGGCGATGATCTCCTTCTCCGCCTGGCGGGATACTCCCTGGAGCTCCTCAAAGGCCTCCTCCCCCACCCAGCGGCCCCGGATGATGGTGCCGCCCCGGGCGCCGTGGCGGCGGGCGGTGTCCATGACCGCGCCGGTGTAGCCCTGGTTCACCGTGACCAGGATCAGGCAGTTTTTGGTAGTCTGAGGCTCCATATCGCCGCTCTCCTTTTCTGACAGTTTGGTGCGGGTGTTGATGACGGTGGCCATGAGGCTGCTCACCGCCGAGAGGGGGGCGGTGCAGGCGATGCCCCGGCCGGGTACGCTGCCCCGGAGGTCGTCGTCCAGGGCGTCCAGCAGAGCCCGGGCGGCGGGGATGGGGGCAAGGCTCAGGATGATGTCCTTCTCCGAGCTGCCAAGGCCCAGGATGTCCATGATCTCCGAGGTGGCGGTGCCGGTGCCCTCGCACCGGAGGTGGGTGAACACCTGGTGGTCGGAGTAGAGGGCGGTGAGCTTGTTGCCGCAGCCCCGCTCGATGATGGACAGGATCAGGGCCAGCTGTGACGGGTTCTTCATGGCTCACCTCCTCAGTCGTAGTACAGGATGGTATCCTCCGCCCGGGCGATCTCCGCGCGCAGGGCGCTGCGGGCCAGCTTCCGCCGGACCCGGCCGGCGAGGCCCAGCAGCTGGATGGTCACCAGGGGCGTCATTGCCACCATGGCCACCAGGCCGAAGGCGTTGGTCATGATGTCGCCCCCCAGGGCGCTGCAGGCCCCCATGGCGAAGGGCAGCAGGAAGGTGGCGGTCATGGGCCCGGAGGCCACGCCGCCGGAGTCGAAGGCGATGCCGGTGAACATCTG
>CALWYI010000191.1 GCA_944385715.1 uncultured Oscillospiraceae bacterium
ACGCTGACCCGCAGTGCCGGACTCTCCCCTGCCACCGCCAGGGAATCATAGGCGAAGGTGGTATAGGAGAGACCGTGGCCGAAGGGGAACCGCACCGGCACACCGGCGCTCTCGTAGTAGCGGTAGCCCACGTAGAGGCCCTCCCGGTACTCGGCGGCTTTCCTGCCGAAGGTGTCCCGGCAGACTACATCATCCAGATACACCGGCCAGGTCTCCGCCAGTTTGCCGGAGGGGACGGCCCCGCCGGTGAGGAGCCGGGCCGCCGCCTCGCCTCCCGCCTGGCCGGGGAGGCCCATATACAAAATGGCGGCCACCTGGTCCTGCCAGGGCAGCTCCATGACGCCGCCCCCCAGCAGCACCACCACGGTCCTGGGGTTGGCCGCCGCCACAGCCCGGATCATCCGGTTGTGGCCTTCGGGCAGCGCCAGGGTCTCCCGGTCGTAGCCCTCGGACTCCCAGGGGGCGGGCAGGCCCGCCACCACCACCGGCACCCGGGCCTTTCGGGCGGCTTGTACCGCCTGGGCAAGGCCCTCCTCCGTCACAGCGCCGTCCCCGTCGCAGCAGGGTACCCAGGGGACCTCCGGCAGGGCGTCGGTGAGCTGGACCAGCCGGGTGGGGTTGATGTGGCTGCTGCCCGCCCCCTGGTAGCGCATGTCCCCCGCCATGTGGCCGATGAGGACCATATCCTCCGCCCGGCAGGGCAGAACGCTCCCCCGGTTCTGGAGCAGCACCGCCCCTGCCTCCGCCACCTCCCGGGCCAGACGGTGGTGGGCCTCCTGGTCGAAGGTCCCTTCTCTCCGGGAAGGTGCACGGCGTATAAAATCCAGTACCCGGTCCGCGCACACTTCAACATCAGTCTCTGACAAGGATTTTTCCTTTATTGCTCTCAGGGTAGCTTTTTCTCCATACCGGCTGCCGCCGGGCATGTTCAGATCGCAGCCCGCCCGGAAGGCGGCCACCCGGTCGTTCAGCGCCCCCCAGTCGGTCATCACCAGTCCGTCAAAGCCCCACTCCTCCCGCAGCACCTCGGTCAGCAGCCACCGGTTGTCGCTGCAGAACACGCCGTTGAGCCGGGGGTAGGCGCACATCACCGTCCGGGGATCTCCCTCTCTTACAGCAATCTCAAAGCTTCTGAGATAGATTTCCCGGAGGGTCCGCTGGTCCACCTGGCTGTCGCCGTTGCTGCGGAAGGCCTCCTGGTTGTTGGCGGCGAAGTGCTTGAGGCTGCAGGCGGGGCCGGCGGACTGCTCCCCTCTTATCCAGGCAGCGGCCAGCCTGCCGGAGAGCAGCGGGTCCTCGGAGAAGTACTCGAAATTCCGTCCGCACCGGGGGTCCCGCTTGATGTTGGCCCCGGGGCCCAGGACGGCGGCCAGCCCCAGGGCGGCCCCCTCCTCCCCGATGGCCCGGCCCTCCCGCTCCAGCAGCTCCGTATCCCAGGTGGCGGCAGCGGTGACGGCGGTGGGGAAGCAGGTGGCGGGCAGGGAGTCGTTGAGGCCCAGCATGTCCCCCTTCCCCGCCTGGCAGCGGATGCCGTGGGGCCCGTCGGCCACCTTGACCGCCGGGATTCCCGCGCGGGGATAGGCCCGGGTGTGCCAGAAGTCCCCGCCGGTACACAGGCGGATCTTCTGCCTCAATGACAGCTCATGGAGCGGTGTGTGATGTCGCGGCATGTCGATTCCTCCCCTCTCCAAAACAGCCCACCGCGGAGATCGTTCTCCACGGCGGGCTGTTTCCGATTCTTTTATGATCCACTGGGGCCTGCGGCGTCACATAGCGGCCCGGGCCTCCGCGTAGGCCTTGATGCTGGAGGCGTTGACCACCTTCTCGATCTGGTCGCCGTGGCGGACCACCAGCGTGGGGGCCTGGAGCACCTTGTACTGCCGGGCCAGATCCTTGTGGCTGCTCACATCCACCGCCTCATAGAGTACGCCTGCCTTGTCCAGGGCGTCCTTGGCGATGGGGCAGTTGGGACAAGTGGGCGTGGTGAAGAGGTACAGGGACTCCGGCTCGCTCCCCGCAGCGGAAACGCTCACCTGGGGCTCCTGGACGGGGACCTCGCCCCGGTCGCACAGGCGCTTGCCCTCGATCTTGGAGCGGGCCACATCGTAGAGCCGACGGTCCTTGAACTCCTGGGCCTTGCCGTCGTTCCAGTTCTGCACCGGGCGGTAGTAGCCGGTGATGCGGCTGTACACCTCGGCGTTCTTGCCGCAGGTGGGGCAGGTGAAATGCTCGCCGGTGATGTAGCCGTGCTCCGGGCAGATGGAGTAGGTGGGAGACATGGTGTAGTAGGGCAGCTTGAAGTTCTCCGCGATCTTCCGCACCAGGGCCGCCGCCGCCTTCCAGTCGGGCAGCTTCTCGCCCAGGAAGGCGTGGAACACGGTGCCGGAGGTATAGAGGGTCTGGAGCTCGTCCTGGATGGCCAGGGCGGAGAAGATGTCCTCGGTGTAGCCCACGGGCAGGTGAGAGCTGTTGGTGTAGTAGGGGGTGTCGCCGAGCTTGGCGGCGGTGATGATGTCGGGGTACCGGGCCACGTCGTGCTTGGCCAGGCGGTAGGTGGTGGACTCGGCGGGGGTGGCCTCCAGGTTGTAGAGGTCGCCGTAGAGCTCCTGGTAGTCGCTCAGGCGCTCCCGCATGTGGTTGAGAACCTCCTTGGCGAAGGCCTGGGTCTCCGGGTGGGTCAGATCCTGCCGCAGCCACTTGGCGTTGAGGCCCACCTCGTTCATGCCGATGAGGCCGATGGTGGAGAAATGGTTGTCGAAGGTGCCCAGGTACCGCTTGGTGTAGGGGTAGAGCCCCGCCTCCAGCAGCTTGGTGATGACAGTGCGCTTGGTCTTGAGGCTCCGGGCGGACACGTCCATGATGTGGTCCAGGCGCTCATAGAACTCCTCGGGGGTCTGGGAGAGGTAGGCGATCCGGGGCAGATTGATGGTCACCACGCCCACGGAGCCGGTGGACTCGCCGGAGCCGAAGAACCCGCCGGACTTCTTCCGCAGCTCCCGGAGGTCCAGGCGCAGACGGCAGCACATGGAACGCACGTCGGAGGGCTCCATATCGCTGTTGATATAGTTGGAGAAGTAGGGAGTGCCGTACTTGGCGGTCATCTCAAAGAGGAGCTTGTTGTTCTCCGTCTCGCTCCAGTCGAAATCCCGGGTGATGGAGTAGGTGGGGATGGGGTACTGGAAGCCCCGGCCGTTGGCGTCGCCCTCGATCATGATCTCGAT